>JAJDDU010000319.1 GCA_029260155.1 Phycisphaerae bacterium
TGTACGCTCGCGTTGCGACGCCCGGCGGCCCGACTCCACCAGATACTGCTCCGCCCGCTCGCTCCTGCCGCGCCGCATCTCGGACTCACCGAGCGCGGTCATCGCCGCCTGATCCCAGCCGCCCAGCACCGCGCAATCAGCCAACGCACGCAGCCCGTGGACTCCGGTTGTCCGAGTGTCCGCCGACGCCAACTGCTTCATCGCAGCGGCAAACGCGACACCCGCTTCCTCCGCAAGCTCAAGCCGTTCGCTGGTCCCCAACTCCGGCTCAATGCGCCCGAGTACGTCCCCGATGGCAGTGCGTGCGTCGATCTGTACCGGCGGAGAGGCGCCATCGACCATGTCGTCGTGTGTGATACTCGCTCCCAGGGAAAACAGTGTGCGGTAGGCCTCTTTGAATCGTCCGATGCGACGCAGCTTCTGACCCAAGGCCATGTGCGCCGCGATGCGGTCCCTGCGACTCTCGGCGGCTGCCACCGCCCTGCGCAAATAGCCAATCGCAACGTCGCTTGGTGTGCCGGGCGCGTTGCCCAATTGCTTCAAGGCCTCGACGCGAAGGTGGGCGGCGTAGGCTCGATGCGACTCAGCGTCGGCTGACTCCGCCAGATGAATGTCACTCAGCGCATCAAGCGCACGCTGCGGAGCGAAACGCAGCAACTCCATGTACGCCAATCGGATGGCCACGCTGACATTCGTCATGTCCGACTCGTGGGCGGCCAGCGTGACGCCGTACGAATCGCGATCCGGAAACGCACGCAATTCGCTCGTATCCAGACTGATCAGCGATCCGCTCGAACAAACCAGACTGCCCAACGGCGTCTGATCGGATGGTAACTCGTAGGTGTCGGTAACCGCCCCAAGCTCTCGATCGATCGCAATCAAGCCCGACCGCGTCGGGACGTAGATCGTCGAGCCGCACATCACCGCCCGGCCGGTCATGTCCGCGATGGGGAGTTCCCAAGCGGGGGCACGATCCGCAACCGAGATGCGGCTAACGTCTTCGCCGCCCAACCAAACGTTGTCGCGGTCAGCCGCGATGATGTACCGATGGCGTGCACGCGGCAGTTCCCACATTACGCTGCCGTTTGTGCGGTCGAATGCAAGCAGCCGACCGTCGTCGCTTGGAGCGAGCAAGGCGGTACCGCCAACGATCACCGGCGGACCGCTGAGCCACTCCGTCACACGTGTTGGCAATTGCTGCGCCCGAAAATTCCGCCGGCGAGGCGGTGGGGGCGGAACGCGGTATCGCGACGCCCAGCGTATGGCGTATGTGTCGGCGTCGATCGCAAAGAACAGGCCGTGGTCCGTGGGTACGTAGATCGTCCCGTCGGAATGCGCGCACAACAATGCAGCCGAACCGTCCACGGTGCGACCACTCAAAGCGCACAAGAAGATGCGACGTCTCAACTCGCCGTTTGCGGGATCCAACACGCCAATGTAGAGATCTCCGGAGAACTCGAACGGCACCCACAGATCGTCGCCGACGCCCAGCGCTGCTGACAGAAACTGAACGCGCTGCAGCCGCTCGTCGGGATCGTCGCTCCGGCCACGCTGCCAGCGTGGTTCGCCCGTTCGCGCGTCATAGGCCACAAGCCGGTTGCTGGAATCCGCGGGAGTCTTGCGCGCGCGGGGACCGCGGCCGGCGATGACCACAATGCCGTCCGATGCGAACTCGACGCCGGCGTCCCCGCGCAAGACGTTGAACACCAACCCGTGCGACGAAGTCAGCGTGCCCGTCACGTAGTCCGAAAGTAGTTGCCTCTCGCTCGTCCCAATCTTGGCCTCGCCACGAGAACGCTCGACGACGCCCTCGGCGTACCCCGGGGACGTCCACAACACCGCGAAGCTCTGCAAGTCGATCGCCGCGCACTCACGACCCGCTTTGACGAAAACGCGACCGTCTACCACCAGAGGCTGCGTCACCGGTAGCAAGTCCGGGCGCAAGGCGTCCAAGTCCGGCCAGACGCCGGGAATCACAGACGGAATCGCCCGCCGCCAGGGCAAGTGTTCCGCGAATGAAGGCACTACCGCCTCCATCATTCCCGTGCACGCGCCGCCACCACCTGGCCCCGTCCAGCAGGACGCGCACGCATCGGATCCCGTTCGTGAATTCCGCGCCAGCGCCCCGCCGCGCGAAGCCGCAATGAAGGCATCCACCGCAGCCGCCGGCTCATCATCCGCATCACCCATTGCGAGTCGCGCGCCCGCCAGCGCAGCGATCGCGCCCTCGGGATTACCCAGCAACTCCATCGCAACGGACCGCAGAAGAGCGATGCCCTCTACCGCCCCGCCGCCGTCGGGGTATACCAGCAACGCGTCGTCGAGCACCGCCAGCGACTCCGCCTCCCTACCGGCATCCAGCAACCACGACCCGAGTAGGTGTGCGGCTTTCATGCCGTGTGATGTCAGAAGATAGCGGTCGCAGATAAGGCGCAGGGCGTCGAGGTCGTGATCGCGGCGAGCAGTGTCCAGCAGACGCTTGGCCCGACCGTCGTACAGAATTCTGTAGGCTTTCAGCCCCTCGTCCGGCAGGGAGGCGAGAATCTCATACGCATATTGCCGGGGCGAAACATACAACGTCGGGTCCGTGTCGCTCTTACGCAGACCCACCGGGTCCGCAATGACCCGCGACAGCGAATCAATGGCCAGCTTCCAGTCGGCCCGATCAATGGCGTCCTCCGCGTTTCGGAACAGGTTCGTGACCTCGGACGATTCCTCGATCACCGGCCCGCCCGTGGCGTTCGGATTCACACGCTGCGCCTGCACAGGCGCAAATCCCACGAGCACAGCCATCACCACCCAAGCAGCGTGACTGGCATCAGACCCGGATTGTCGCCCGAACAACGACGTCATCTTTGTTGCGGTCCTCCCGACAGCGGCCGCAACACCCCGTCGCGGTTCACACGATCATAGCGGTACACCCGTGCCCAAACCAGTTGCCCAACCGCCACGCCGACGAAGTTACACAACCGAGGCGCACCGGCACCTACCCGTCTCGTAAGTATCGTCCGCTGTTTTCTACAAAGATCAGCCGAATCGGTTGGCAAGTTGCGCTACAGATACCCCAGATCGCGCAAACGCTGCTTGATGATCTCTTCTTCCTCATGTGTGTACCCGGATTGTTCGACCGGATCGATCAACCCGAGTCGCTCCAGGGCTGTGATCACCGTCCCCGAGCAACGCTCCGCCTTATCCGTGTCGGTATCGAGCCGAACGTCGGGGCAATCCGGCTCCTCGTACGGTGCATTGACGCCGGCGACATGTTTGATTTCCCCGCGTTTGGCCCGCTCGAAGAGGCCCTGAGTGTCGCGCTGCATCAAAACGTCCATCGCCGCGCGGCAGTAAACTTCAACGAAATCGCTGATTTCGCCCCGCAGCGCGTCGCGGGCATCGCGGTACGGAGACACAGCCGTCACCACCGCAACAACGCCATTGCGATTCAGCATCGTACACTCGTACCCCAGACGCTGCACACTGGTTTCGATTTCCTCGCGTGTGAATCCCAAACTCCGATTCACTTCTCTGCGGATTCTTGCGGAATCGAGGAATTCCACGTGCCGGCCGCGCCGGCGCAGTGCGTCTACAACCTGCCGCGCGATCGTCGACTTGCCCGAACGCGGCAGACCCGTGAACCAGATCGTGAATCCTGGCTGTTCGCTCACAACAACTCCCACACGGTCATCCCGCACTCCCCAGCTTGAGCACAGGCC
>JAJDDU010000320.1 GCA_029260155.1 Phycisphaerae bacterium
GCAAGTTGTCCGGCGCTCAACATCAACATCGAATCATCGAGCACGCCAAACGCATCGGCGTCAAGATCAACGCCTTCTACATGCTCGGGCTGGAGACCGACGGTCCGGCTGGGCTGCGGAAAATCAAGGACTTCGCCGTAAAGGCGGGCACTACCGCCGCCAGATTCTGTGTCAGCACGCCGTATCCGGGAACGAAGTTCTACGACGAGATGAAGCGGCAGGGAAGACTGATCGAGGACGACTGGGAACGATACACTCAGTTCAACCTCGTTCACAAGCAACCTCATCTCTCGCCAAGCGAAGTGCAAAAGGCGATGATAAGCGCTTACCTTGGGTTCTATCTGCGTCCCGCGTACATGCTGCGAACGGCCGTGCATGTGTGGCGCAGCAACAGCGTTCTGTTCGCGGAAAACCGCCCACGCAACGTGCTGCCATTGCCGCCGCCTTCATCCGCGGATTTGTCGCCGGTGTTGTCTGCGTGTCGGCGGTTGGTGCATCTGGTGCCCGAGCCCGCTGTCCATCCATGGTAGTACGGGACAGCCGCGCGCAACTGTTTATCTGGTGTGTTCCGCAGATCGTGCGCCCGAGGCGACGATGGAGTAATTCAGGCAACAGTACTCGTTGCGAACCCAGGAGAGCGGCGCGAAACAGCGATCAGCCCACGTCCCCAGCCGAGCCGTGAAACCATCGACGGCGGCGGCGTTCGTGTATTCGACACGGCTGACAAGCCCACATTGATCGAGGACCGAACCCAGATCGCGCGGGTCAAGACCGGGCGTGATGAACTGATGGTACTCCGCCCTTTCCACGACTTCATCCGTTCGCACGCCGAGGAGTCGCCGCAGCTTCAGGAAGAGGCTGTTGATGGTCGGGTTGGGCTCCTGAACGATGAGAATGACGCCGTCCGGCGACAACACGCGGGCGGCTTCGTGAAGCAGAGGGACCGGGTCACGCAGATGGTGAAGCATCGACACGAGCATCACCAGGTCGAATTCCCCGTCCTCGAAGGGCAAGCGCACGCCGTCGAACAGAACCAACTCCGCGTCATTCAACCGAGTTGACGCGATGTCCAGCATCTCCGGGGATACGTCACATCCCGCGAACCGCGTTGCCTTCTCCCGCAGCGCATCCATGGCGACATTGAGACCGAACCCCGTGCCAGTGCCGATGTCCAACACCCCGCGGGACATCGGTTTCCGGGCCGCGGAAGCTGCGATCATCTGCTCCAGGTGCTTCTTGATCCGGCGGCGCGGCCCGTTCCGCGAGTCGTACTGCTGCGAGAACCCCAAGTAGTACAGGCGATTGGCCTCAATCACCTCGTCGTTCGGGTGACGCTGCCCGATTCTGTCGTGGTTTGAGGACGATTGAATGACGGACACGGGCCAACTCGTCTCCGAAGGCGGACCAACCGCCCGCAACACGTACGATAACCACCCCTACCGGTTATCGGCAGCCGGATGTGCCCGCATGAGTGGTACGAGAAGAGAGTCGCGGGCAACCGGCGTCAATAACAAGCGACGCTTCGACCGATAAGACTCCGGAATGACCGCGCGGAGTGCGAAGGTCTGTCACCGGAGAACGCTGAAGTCATGCCTGCCGTCCACCTGGCCTCGTTGATGCTGATCGCGATCACATGGCTCGCCTCGTGGCACGTCGGCCGGCGATGGGCGAGATGGTGCGGCGTGGATGAGCGGTTCAGTCAGTTCGCACTGGCATGCGTGTTGCCGACCGCGGGACTACTCCTCGCCGTACATCTGGTCGCGACGGTCTCGATGCTCGCCGGTCGAGGATGGGTCACGCCCGAATCGGTCGGGACGGTGTTCATCGTGCTGGCTTGGCTCGCCCATCGAGTGGTTCCCAAACAAAACGCCCCACCGCGGCCAGTCGCAACCCCATCAAGCCTGCCGCGCGCCTGGTCATCGGCGCCGGTCCTCGTTGTCATCGGTATCTACTGCGTCTTCCTCCTCGACGCATTGACACGCTATCCCACAGGGTGCGACGCCGTCGTCTATCAGCTCGTGGTCGCCGTGCGCTGGGCCCGCGGACAAGCGCTCAACCTCGTCCTCGGGCACAGCGGATATTCCTACCCCAACAACGGGATGATCGTCCCGTTCCTGCTGGCGTTCGCGAAACTCGAATCACTTTTCCCGGTCGTGCATCTGCCCAAGGCTTTGCTGCTCGGAGCGGCTGTGTTCGGGCTGGCCCGCACCCTCGGCGCGGGACGGCAAGCAGCCACGGTGGCGGCGTGCATCGCGTTGAGCATTCCCATCGTCGTGTTCCAGAGCTTCTCCGCCTACGTCGATCTCTACGCCGCCTCCGCCTGGGTGACCGCGCTGCTCGCAGTGGTCTGGAGTACGCGCGTGCCAGAGACGGGCAAGCGACAGAGCCTCGTCGTGATCGCCGGGCTTGCAGCCGGAGTCGCGCTCGGCAGCAAAGTCACATACGTGGTGCTCGTCGCCATGCTCGCGCTCGTCGTTCTGGCAAGCGACTGGATACGCACCGGCCACCCGCGAATCGTGACGGCTCGGGCGCTCGCGCGGGTCGGCACCTTCTGCCTGGCTGCACTGTGCTGCTCGGGGTTCTGGTTCGTTCGCGGCGCGGTGCAGGCAGGCAACCCCGTATACCCGCTGACAGTCAAAATGCCCGAAAACGGGCTGCTTCCCACCCTTGCCATCGCGACAGCCTCCGGCGCCATCACAAGCGAGGAGACCTTCAACGATGAGTCGCTCGCCGCTCGCGCAGCTTGGTCGGCTGCGTACGCTTGGCGCGAATCCAAACGCGGCGCGGGGTACACGTTTGGCGTGGACAACGGGCTGGGCGCCGCGTTCGCCGCGTTCATACCGATAGGCTTAGCCTGGGCAGCGTTCTGCGCGCTCACCCAGCGCGCTCGCGACGGCGCGACCCGATGGCGCATGATCTGCGTTGCCCTCGCACTGTCCAGCGGACTGCTGCTGGTAACCGTGTTTCACGACACGATCAGATTCGTTCTGCCGCTCGTGATCGTCGCCGTCGCCGTCGCCGTCGCGTCACTCGATCGCGTGATCGACCGATTCCCGAGACATGCGGCCGTAGCGCTGGTCGTGTGCCTGATCGCAACCGGAGCGATCTCAACCTTGAAGCCCGCCCACGCCATGTTGGGTCGCGCCCGCGACGGCAACTGGCAGCGCGACTGGTTCTATCAGATTCCCTCGCTGGTCGACGAATTTCCGCCGGACACGCGTATCGTGAATCTCGCCGACGAGCCCCTGAATTACCCGCTCCTCGGGGCTGGTCTAACCAACGACGTGATCGCCCCGCTGCTGTGGGCTGTGCTCAGCAAAGACAGCGCCGTCACAGCCGCGTCGCTCCGCGAGAACAGCGTCGACTATCTCTTCGTCCGAGCCCCTTGGCCCGACGATTGGCCGGCCGATCTGCCCGTAAAGCTAGTCTACGACGACACCGACTCGCGTGTATTGGCCACGACACCCGCCAGCCGCATCTACCGCGTTATCGGAACCCGAACAATGGGTGGCCCATCGCTTTAGCGGTGGGGGACGCGAACGCGGTCGGAATTCGAGTCCCCCACGGCTAAAGCCATGGGCCACCCAATGCCGGCGGCAGAGTCCGTTTGAGTACGGAATCCCACTCGCCGATAACCGTTGATAGGGATGCCTTGGGGGCAGTGTGAGTCGCGCCCGCCGTTTCGGGATGCGACACGGACCATCGGCGCCGATATCGCCGCGGCGCCGGAGCGGGAATGTATGTGGATTAGCCTGGTCGGTTTTAGTGTCGCGACGTTGCTCTTGGGGTGGCTGATGTGCGGCTACGCCGTGTGGCTGCGCTTCCTCGGCGATGCCCGCAAGCGCGTCGATCCACACTTGCTCGAGCACCTTCCGACCATGTCCGTCGTTGTGCCCTGCTTCAACGAGGAGCGCTTCATCGTCGCCAAATACCGCAACCTCAAGGCCTGCGGTTATCCGCTGGACCGGCTGGAAGTCGTCTTCGCCGATGGCGGATCGACCGATCAAACGCTTTCACTGCTCGCGTCGTTGGCATCCGGCGACGATCACGTGCGTGTCGTGTCGTGCCCCGACGGTGGCAAAATCAACCAACTGAATCATATTCTGCCGTCGCTTGCCGGCGACATCGTCGTGATCACCGATTCCGACGCACACCTTGCCCCCGACGCACTACAGTGGATCGCCGCTGAATTCGAAGCCGATGCCAAGGTCGCCCTCGTCGGTGCATGCACATCGCCGCGTGGCGGGCTGCCCGTGGAACGCTGCTATTGGGCGGCACAAAACAGAGTGCGGCTTCTGGAAAGCCGAGTCTCGCATGTGTCCATCGTGACGGCCTGCTGCTACGCCTTTAGGCGCGAGCTCATACCGAGCTTCCCTAACGACGTGATCGCCGACGATGTGTACGCCGCCGTCCTAGCCAACACGGAAGGCCATCGGACGACCTACTCATCACGCGCTACCGTCGAGGAACTTCGCACGCCCGCAAGCCTGCCTGAGTTCTTCGCCCACAAGCTACGCAAGGGCAACGCGGTATTGCGTGAAATGCTCCGTTTCTCCTACCGCTTGCCGGAAATGAACAACCGATGGAAGTCGGTATTTACGACGTGTCTGACGCAACAGTTGTTGTTGCCCTGGGTGACCGCCGCGTGGATCGTGCTGGCTGCGACACTGGTGAACTTAGGCCAGTGGGACGCGGTCGGTTTGGCCGCCGCAACATTGCTGGTGGCGCTTCTGGCGGCGCGAAAAGCCGCGTGGTCCGTCGAGGTCCCCGGAGAATCCGAACGGTTCGGAATCGTCACGATCGTCTTGGCGTTTTGCTACACGCTGGGCGTCGTGTTCGCAGCCGCCTTGTCGTACACCTTCTTCCGGCAGAGCAGTTGCTACGCACGCCTGCAGGACGCATCGCCAATCGCCGAACGCGAACCGTCGAAACGACCGGCTGCAGAGCCCATTACCGCCGCGACGGTCATCGGCGTCGCACACTGACCGCGGAAGTACTCGGATCTGACCATGAGAATACTGCTTCTATCACCGCCGTACGTTCAGGACTACATGCGCAACGCGCGCTGCGACTTCGTCTCACTCTCAGCCACACAGTGGTATCCCGTCTGGCTGGGGTACGCCGGCGCTTGGCTTGAGAAATGTGGGCACGAGGTCAAGCTTGTCGACGCTCCAGCCACCCACCTCGACCACGCGACGACAGAGCACATTGTCGAGCAGTGGCGTCCGGACTTGCTCGTCACTTACACCGGCTTGAAGAGTCGCGACAACGACATCGAGATTGCCGACCGCCTAACCGAAAAACTCGGCTGCCTCAGCGCACTCGCAGGCCCCTATTTCTCCGCAAAGCCCGAAGAAACACTGCGCAAAGCGCGCGCAGTCCAATTCGGAATAGACAGCGAGTTCGACCACCCCTTGGCTGAACTCGCTGGTGGCGACGAACCGTCGTCGATCAAGAATCTGCTGTGGCGCGACGGCGACAAGATCGTCCGCAACCCCAGTCGACCGTACTTGACCGGCGAGCAGTTGGACGCCATTCCTTTCGTCAGTCGGTTCTTCAATCACCAACTCAACCTACGCGACTACAAGACGATCTCCGAGCATTACCCGTTCATCGACATAATGAGTGGCCGCGGTTGCAAGTGGGGCCAATGCACGTTCTGCCTCTGGGTCCACACCTTCGTCACGGGCAAGACCTACAACCTGCGCAGTGTCGAGAATCTCGTGGACGAATTCAGGTACATTGAAAGCGACATTCCCGACGTGCGCTGCGTCATGATGCAGGACGACATGCTCACCGACGATCGTGCCGTCGCGTTTTCCGAACTCAAGATCAAACGCGGCAACAAGCTCAGTTGGTCCTGCTACGCGCGTTGCAACTTGTCGTATGAGACGATGCGTTTGATGAAACGCGCCAACTGCCGCAATCTCCATGTCGGTTACGAAACCGGCGACCCGGAGGTTCTCCGCAAGATTCGCAAGGGCGTGTCGCTCGCGACAATGGAAGAGTTCACGCGTAATGCAAAGCGTGCAGGCCTGCGTATCCACGGCGATTTCGCCATCGGCTTCCCCGGCGAGTCGCGCGAGTCAGCCGACCGAACGCTGCGCTGGGCCAAGAAGCTCAACCCGCACACCGCCCAGTTCCAACTGGCCAACGTGCTCGAAGGCACACCGTTCCACGAGACATGCGTCAAGAACGGCTGGTTGAACGACAACGGCGAACCGGACTACCCCGACTTCAGCAACGCCGAGATCCGCGCAGCCGCCAAGCGCGCCTACCGCGCGTTCTACCTCTCCCCACAGTGGGCCGCCAAGTGCGTCCGCCACCCCTACGAAAACTTCTTCGGCCGCCTAAAAACCATGCGCATCGCCCTCCCCGCCATGCTCTGGTCCCGCTGGTAAGGCAGCGCAGACGGACTGATTAAATTCCTCACCGACCATCCTGCCTTCCATGCTGCCTCGGGTGGGACCGAACAAGTGGACGGGAGCAATTGCACCTACACCACTCCTCCCGATCCCTCCCGCTGAAACAGGAACGTCGGGGCAAACCCTCATCACGGTCCTGTGGAGATGGTTTTTCCAAGATTTCCGGAATCTGTACCGATTTCCGTGTCAGAAATCCGCCTCAGGAGCGACGTCTCTCTGCGGGAAGGGGTGGTGGACGAGGTGAAAGTGCCACACGGCATGCGCCGTCGCAATAGAATCGTCGTGATCGCTCGTCTGACGATGCGCGCTGCGTTTCGTGGCGTGGCGGTGGCGCTGGACACTTAGTTGCCTCCCATAATTGCTGAGTGCCTTCGCGCGGTTCTTGAGGAGACAGAATTCATGATCGGCCACAGATTGAGCAAAGTCGTTCCGCTCTTGGCACTCTTCGCGGCGAGTAGAGCGCCCATCACGAGAGCCCAATGCTCACACGGGGATCTGGACGGCAACGGAACGGTCGACCTACTCGACTACGCCGCATTCGTCGCCTGCACAACCGGCCCCGCCGCCGGACCACCGCCGCCGGGCTGCGGTTCCGTTGACTTCGACACGGACGCGGATGTCGATCTCCGAGACTTTCGTGTGTTTCAGAGTCGTTTCCGCCGGGAGCGGGCAATGCTGTTCGGCAACCCCGAAGTCGAGGTGCGAAGCTCCCCCTGGTGGGTTGCTGTCGGAGACTTGAATGGCGACGGGGAGATGGACATCGTAGCCAGCGGCGGGTACGACTCCTCTTTTCCTGAAGACATCTCTGTCTCGTTGAATCAAGGGGGCGGCGTCTTTGCCCAATTCGAGAGATATCGAGTAGGGCACAACCCTCACGCCGTGGGTGTGGGTGATCTCGATGGAGACGGAGACCTAGACCTCGCTGTCTCGAACCGGGGTAGCGACGACATCTCGGTTCTCTTCAACAACGGCGACGGTACGTTCGGCAATCACGTGGCTTACGGCACCGGCAACTTCCCCGTCGACATGGCGATCGGGGATTTTGATTCCGACGACGATCTCGACTTGGCAGTCTGCAACTTCTATGGTGGGACCGTTTCCGTGTTGCTCAACGAAGGCAACGGCACTTTCTCCGATCACAGGATGTTCTCAGTTTCGGCAGCCTCGCCTAATGCTCTGGCTACGGGTGATTTCGACGGGGACGGGGACCTCGACTTCGTAACAGCGAACCCTCACAGCGACAGTGTGTCGATCCTGCGCAACAACGGTAACGCGGCATTCGCGACGACTGCTGTGTACGGCGGACTCGATTGGGCCAACGGCGTATCCCTCGGGCGAATCGATGCCGACGACGACCTCGATTTGGTTGTTACAAAAGCGTACTCCGACACCGTCCAGGTGCTCCTCAACAACGGAAATGGTTCTTTCACGGCGACGGCGGAACACCCCGTAGGGGAGGGTCCCATTTCCGTCGCAATCGTCGACATCGATAAGGACAACGACGGCGATCTGGCAGTCGTGAATCACGTCTCACACGATGTCTCGATCCTCGAGAACGATGGCAACGGGGCCTTCTCGGACGAATTCCGTCTAGAAGCGGGGTGGTCTCCTCGTCGCATTGACGTTGCCGACATCAATGGTGATGGCGACACGGACCTCGCAATCGCGAACCGAAGAGGCGACAGCGTGTCAGTTCTCCTGAACGCCGGTGAAGGCACGTTTTGGACGGATGCAGTATATCTTGACGCCGGTTTTGTGAGCGGCATAGCGGCGGGCGACCTGGACAATGACGGATACCTTGACCTGGTCGCCGCCACAGGCCATGTAGTTG
>JAJDDU010000033.1 GCA_029260155.1 Phycisphaerae bacterium
GCAGATCCATGGCACAGTAGCTCTTGAGATCCATCGGCGTCTCCTTTCCTGCTTCGGCCTAGCCGTTTTCCCGGATGCACACCGGCAAACGCTACCCGATGCCGGTGGGAGACGCCCTCGCTACTATATCTTCATTTTGCAAGTGTCACTGTACTCTCCGTTACACAATCCCCGCGAACTGCTCCAGCGCCTCGGGATTGGCGAGCGCATCGCGATTCTTGACCTCCTCGCCATGAATCATCTGCGTGACAGCCAACTCGACCTTCTTCCCGCTGATCGTGTGCGGGATGGCTGTTACTTGGCGGATATGCCTTGGAGAGTGTCGCTTCGTGGCACTCGCAGCGATCTTCGTCTTGATCAAGTCGATCAACGCCTGATCCAGGCTCGCCCCCTCGCGAAGAACCACGAACAAACACACCTCGACATCCCCCGGCACGCGCTTGGCCACCACGACGCTGTCGGTAATCTCGGGCATGGCTTCGACAACGCGATAGATCTCCGACGTCCCGATTCGCACGCCGCCCGGATTCAGCGTCGCATCGCTTCGGCCGTACACGATCAAGCCGCCGCGCTCCGTAACCTCCACCAGATCACCGTGTCGCCAGATTCCCTCGAAGTGCTCGTAGTACGCGCCCTTGTACTTCGCGTTCTCTGGATCGTTCCAAAAGTAGATAGGCCGCGAAGGGAACGGCGACGCGCACACCAGCTCTCCCTTCTCCCGGACCACCGACTCGCCCGCGTCGCTAAACGCCCGCACGTTCATTCCCAACCCGCGCGACTGAATCTCACCCGCGTAAACCGGCAACACCGGATTGCCCAGCATGAAACAAGAGATGATGTCCGTCCCGCCGCAAATGCTCGACACCTGCAAGTCCTCTTGCACATGCCCGTAAAGCCACTCGAACTGCTCGTCCGCGAGTGGCGACCCCGTGCTCAACACACACCGCAAATGCGACAGATCGTACTGCGTCGCAGGTTCGAGATTCCCGTTTTCGCAGGCAGCCACGTACTTCGGGCTCGTACCAAACACCGTGATCTTCTCACGCTCGATCATCTCCCACAACCGCGAGATACGCGGATACGCCGGGCTGCCCTCGTACAGCACAACCGTCGCCCCCACCCCGAGCGCGCTCACCAGCCAGTTCCACATCATCCAGCCGCACGTCGTAAAATAGAAGATCGCGTCCTCACGTCGCAGGTCGGTGTGCAGCATCAACTCCTTCATGTGCTGCAACAGAGTCCCCCCGTGCCCGTGTACGATGCACTTGGGCATGCCGGTTGTGCCGGACGAGTACATAACAAACAGCGGATGATCGAACGGAACCGGCTCGAATGATAGTGTCACGACACTGTCACTCGTCGCCAGGAAGTCGCCCCACAGGACGGCCGACGGCAGGGCGGCGAGGTCGGGCGTCTCGCTCACGAACGGCACTACCACGATGCGTTTCGCGCTCGTCAGCCGTTCCGCGATCTGCCGCACCCGCCCCAGCGAATCGTAAGTCTTGCCGTTGTACGCATAGCCGTCCGCCGTCACCAGCACCACGGGTTCGATCTGACCGAAGCGGTCCAGCACGCCGTTGATGCCGAAGTCCGGCGAGCAACTCGACCACGTCGCCCCGAGGCTGGCCGTTGCAAGCATGGCGATAACCGCTTCCGGGATGTTCGGCATGAACCCCGCCACCCGGTCGCCCTTATGCACGCCCGCACCGCGCAGCGCATCCGCAAAGCGAGCCACTTCGCTGCGCAATACCCGGTAGCTGATCTTCCGCGGTTCGCGATGTTCGCACTCGAAATGGATGGCCGTCCGTTCGTCGTCGAAGCGCAGCATGTGCTCGGCGTAGTTCAGCTCCATACCGACGAACCACTTGCCGTCGAGCATCCCCTCGCCCGCGAACACCCGATCCGCCGGCGTGCGCGGCGTCACACTCGCGAACTCCAGAAACTCCGACCAGAACGACTCGCGCTTGTCGACCGACCAAGCCCAGAGCGCATCCCAAGTCGGCTCGATGCCGTATCGCTCAGCCATGAGCTTCGTAAACGCGAACATCTGCGAGCGCTCGATTCGCTCGCGGGAAGGTTGCCAAAGCGGCGTGTCTGCGACCATCGTTGTATCCCCGTTCCTGTTTCAATAGAGCCGTCAACCCGATTCTGTCGCCGGCTCCCCTTACCGTCAAATCGAATAGGATTGCTTGCAACCTTTCGGGCGGTCGGCGTAAGTAGGGCTGCGAACGGGAGACCGATGACAGCTGAAGCGTTGATAACCAGGGCACTTGCGGGCGACGAAGCGGCGTTTGTCGGCATCCTGGATCTGTTGGAGCAGCCGGTGTTCGCCTACATGCGGTGGCGGCGGGTGGAGCACGCTGATGCGGAAGATCTTACGCAGCAAGTGTTCGTGACGCTGCTTGAGCGCGGCCGCACTTTCGATCCGGGTGTTGGGTGTTTGCGGGGATTCGTCTTCGGGATCGCGCGGCGCGTGTGGTTGAAACACGCAGCCGCTCGTGGCAAGGCGGCTGCGTCGCTGCCGGAAGGACTGATCGATGAGCGGCTGGACTCGCCCGAGGGCCGGGTTGTTCGCGAGGAACGTCGGGCGGCTGTCACGCGGGCGATGGATGCTCTGCCGGATACTGCACGAGAGGTTCTGTCGCTTCGGATCCATCATAACTTGTCCTTGAAAGACATCGCCGAGGCGATGCAGATGCCCCTGAACAGCGTAAAGAGCCATCTGTTTCGGGCGCGGTCGCAATTGCGCGACAGCATCGCCAACGAAGTTTAGTTGGCTAAGGGTTTGTAAGATGAAATGCGAAAACGTTCACCCGCTGCTGTATCGTCTTCTGGAGGATCGTCTGTTGGCCGAAGACGCCGAGACGGTTCGCGAACATGTGGATCAGTGTTCGTCTTGTCGCGGGCGGTTCGAGCGAATCGCCGTGTTGGACGAATCGTCGCTCGATGCTGCGGGTGAACGGCCCTCTGCGCAACTGCGTCCAGCTTTGCTGGCGGCGTATCGGCGACATATGGCGGTGGAGGCTGCTTCGCGGTCTCGGTGGTGGGGGCGCATTGGTGGAATGCGTCGGGCTGCCGCGATTGGACTGGTCGCGTTTGTCTCCGCCGGCGGCACTTGGCTGACGTTGCGTGAGGGCAAACAAACGCCCGTTCAATTGCCCGTTGTCACAGCGACGCAGCCGAATCTGGATGGCTTGTTTCCCATGTTGCTCAGCGACTCTTTCACGATTGTACACGAGGACGGCCGCGTGCAACGCGGCTCGCGTACTCAGATAGTTCAATAGTCATACGTGGTTTGGAGGTATTCCGAGATGATGAACATGAGGAACCTTTGGGTCGTATCCGTTGTCTTGCAGTTGATTGTTCCGATTGCTGCGCTCGCTCAGTATCCGGCTGATTTCGAAGCCAAGCTACGGCAGCTCGCCGCGTCGGATCCCGATCTCGCTCAGGCCCTCCTGCGACAATCCGCCGCAGCCGGCACGCTGACGTACTCGCGGCAGGATCTGGTTGACCACCTGATGATCGAAATGAATCAGTACCGACTCTCACCGGACCCCGCCGCGCTGTACACGAAGGAATCGGGGGGACGTGCGTCCGTTCCGTCGTTGCTTAGTTCCGGTATCAACTGGATCGACAAGGGCACGGGCGAATCTGTGTGGTTGACCTTCGACGCTTCGACTGAGTTGTTGGCCCATGGGCAGTTGATTTTGGACTTGACGATCGAAGCCGATGGCGCCCCGCCGGCTGTCACGCGGCATGTTTTCGAGAACCTCGCCCCGGTGTCGGTGGTGCTCCGTACGTTGCCTGACGGGACGAAGCACGTCGTACAGTTTACGCCGATCATCGAGCCCAAGCAGACTTCGGTCGAGTTCAGCCACAACATTTCGCTCGAACAGGCAGTTCTTCTCGCTGGCCGTGATTTTGCCGGGGTATTCAGCCAGTCCGGTCCGATCGTGGGCATCACTAGCTCCAAGGCGAAGATGGGATTCGAGTTCGGACTGAGGCCGTTCGCGGACGCGAAGCCCATCGGTCGGACGGACGGGCGGTCCATTCGCTTTGACTATGACGGAGTGAGCTACAGGTTGTACAGCACTGAAGCAATCACCGTGCCTGGGCCTGAAGGAACTTGGTGGAATGTCTATGTGCGCGGCTGGCCGATCGAGGCGCTCGGCACGGGGACCCACGTCAAGATGTACGATACGTTGCTCATTCAGGAAGCGATGGAATCGATGTCGCGGTAGAACTGACAGAATCTGAGTCTTCTATCATTGGATGTATTGCGAGGAATCTTGCTGGATCCTATTCCGGCGAGATTCCTCGTCGCTTCGCTCTGTCGGAATGACGGGCGCGTCAGGCTGGGGCGCGGCGCATCGGTTGGCGTTGCCGTGAGGTGAGCGACCGCCATACCCAATCGAGCAGTCCAAATCAATATCGCATCAGCCACCGGGTGTCGTCGCCACCGTGTTCAACTGAAGAACAGACCCGCCCCGCGGTCGATTTGGTGTAGCTTGCGTATGGTCTTCGCGGTACAATGAGAGATGTCAGGAGAATGACGTGTCACCTGCAAGACTGATCACAAGCATAGCCCTCACGCTTACCTTCGCAGTGTCCACAGCCAACGGGCAGAAGATGTACTGGACGAACATGTTCGCGCACAAGATCCAGCGTGCACATCTGGATGGATCGAACGTCGAAGACCTGGTCGTGATGGATGGGACCGGTCCCACGGGCCTCGCCCTCGACTTGACCGGGGGCAAGCTCTATTGGACCGATATCATCACACGACGCATTCGGCGCGCAGATCTCGATGGATCGAACATCGAACAGCTTTATACCACGCAGGTCTTTTTGCCATATGCCATTGCGATCGACTCAGACGAAGGGAAGATGTACTGGGCTGAAGCCCACGAGGCCATTCGTCGTGCCAACCTGGATGGTAGCATCGTAGAGGACGTTATCACAGACGAAGTTGGTCAAATCGGTCAGTCCCTTGCGTTGGATCTAGACGCGGACATGGTGTTCTGGGCGGACGTCGGAGCGTACGAGATTCGACGTGCCGACTTTACCGGCGCGGGTTTGGAGACGGTGGTATCGACAGATGACAATGGGGCGCTAGGGATTGCCATCGATTCTGAAGGCGGAAACGTGTATTGGACGCAGGGGATGGGCGAGCGGCGAATAACGAGGGCCATTTTGGATGGATCGAATATCGAGGAGCTGATAACAGTGCAGTTGGAGTTTCCGATTGGTATCGCATTAGATGTTCGCGGAGGCAAAATATACTGGGCGGATTACCTTGCGGGCAAGATCCAGCGGGCGAATATCGAGATTCCGCCGGGAGACGCTCCCGATCGTCGGTCGGACATTGAGGACTTAGTGACCGGTCTCAATAGGCCGGTTGGGGTCGCGCTTGACCTGACCTGCCCGGTGTCAGGTGACGGAAACGCTGACTCCGAAGTTGATCTTGCTGACGTCGGCGCGATGCAACGGTGCTTTACCGGCGCAATTGGCCCGGTGATGCCGTTCGCGTACGCATCTTCTTGCCGCTGCCTGGACGCCGACGAGGACGGCGACTTCGTCCTGGGAGACTACGCGGCTTTCCTTGATGCCATGATCGCAGAGCCTGTTCCGTAGCAATGACGTGAGGACGGTCTGCGGAGTTCTGATGGTCGCGCTGCCCACTAACAACTAAATGCGCTCTGACCCCAGTGTGCCGTAGGTTAGTGATCGCCATGCCCACTCAAGCGGGCCAAATCGGAATCGCGATAGCCACAGGGGGGAGTACCACAGTTGAAGCGCGGCGATGGCGAGCACTATGAGAAGTTGGCCCAGCCGATCGACGCGGCCGAACAAGCCGAAGCCGTGGCCGTAGAACAGCGTGGTGCAAATCACTGAGTGCATGATGTAGTTGGTAAACGCCATCCGCCCGACAGCCCCGAACCTGTACTTGAATGCGCGGAGCCCGTTCGATTGGCAGGCCAACATGATGACGCCGATCCACGCGAACGCGACGAATAGACTCCCCGCGTAGTTAAACAACCCCGCTGGTCCCATGCCCTGCGCCATGTCCCAACCGCCCGCGTTGTTGAAACGGATGCCGTACGCGGTAATCGGCAGACCGCAGCCGAATCCGAGGACGATTGCGGCTACATAGAATCCCTTGGATTTCGCGGCCGAGAAGACACCGCTCTTGAACAGTGCCATCCCGAGCAACATCACTCCGAGGATGCGCCATCCGAAGAAGATAAGAAAGCCGAACATTTGCGTCCACGACTTGAATCGTACGGGGAGGTGCTCGAAGTAGCCGCCGCGATAGGCCTCTTCCTCCACTTGAATCGCCTCGGGCGACGGTGCCCACATCGTCTGCATCTCCTGCAACTCCTCGGGCGGCATGTGCTCCATGAAAGATGGAAAGCCGAGCATGAACAGAGAGGCAATGCACAGCAGCACGAACCCCACGATCACGAGCAGCACTACTCCTCGGCGGCGGAACAAGAACGCCGCCATCCCGCAGATGGCATAGAGCATCAGGATGTCCCCGTGCCACAGAAACACGCCGTGCAGACAACCGAACATCAGCATCCATCCCATGCGGCGGTAGTGGATGCCGGCTGATCGGCCTGTCCGCTCGGTTGCGCGCGACGTCATGAGGACGATGCCCGCGCCGAACAGCGCCGAGAATATCGTGATGAACTTGCCGTCGGCCAGCAGGTGGTTGATGGACCACAGAACGAAGTTCAGCGTGCCCTCGTTCTTGTAGGAAGTGGGGTTCATGTAGGCGCAGAACGGCATGGCGTAGGCCTGCATGTTCATCAGCAAGACGCCGCACAGCGCGAACCCGCGGAGAACATCGATGCTGTCGATTCGCTCGCCGCCCGTTACGGGTGCGGCCAACGCCGGTGAGAGTGACTCACTGGTCTCAGATCCTGGTTGTTGCGAATCGCTTGCGCTCATGGCTCATTCTCCGCCCGTTGGGCGTGGTATACCGCAAGTTCATGCCCAGATGCAAGCGACCGGGACGAAGGCGGACATTTTGCCTTTTTGGGGGGGGCTCGCAGATTGCCCGTTTTGCACGGTGAGGTTGCGGTCGGTAGAATCTGGGCATGGACTTGAAACGCATTGAAGTGGCGGTTCGCGACATACTGGCGGCCGTGGGTGAGGATCCGGATCGTGAAGGGCTCTTGGACACGCCGGGGCGGGTGGCGCGGATGTACCAAGAGGTGTTCAGCGGGTTGACCTCGGATCCGGCTGAGTTGCTCGACGCTCGCTTTTCGGAGGCGTACGACGAACTGGTCGTGCTGCGCGACATTCCGTTCAGTTCGATGTGCGAGCACCACCTGATGCCGTTTGAAGGCAAAGCGGCGGTGGCCTATCTTCCGGACGGCAAGGTTGTCGGCATCTCGAAGCTGGCTCGCGTGGTCGACAACTACGCTCGAAGGCCTCAGGTTCAGGAACGACTTACTTCGCAGGTGGCTGACTTGTTGATGGACAAGCTGGGGGCGAAGGGCGTGGCTGTCGTGATCGAGGCCGTGCACACCTGCATGACGTGCCGG
>JAJDDU010000321.1 GCA_029260155.1 Phycisphaerae bacterium
GGCCACTTCGGACCGCGATTCGGAAACGAAGCCTGCGGAGGCGCCGACCTCGAACGAAGCAAGCAGTTGCTGGCAAACGACCGGCTGCCGTATCCCTTCACCCTTGACGAATTCGGTACATTCGACCGGCAGGTCAGCGGACAGAAGACCTTTGACTACAACGTGGATGGCTTAGCGCACATCGGGCTGCTGCCGGATATGGTCGCCGACATGAAGAATACCGGTCTGTCTGACGCGGACCTCGACCCGTTGTTCAAGTCCGCCGAGGCCTACATCCAGACGTGGGAACGGGCTCGGGGAGAGACCGTGCGCGAAGGCTGCGTCTGCACTGGTAGTGAGTTCTCACTGGATGACTACGGCGATTTCCACAACTGCCAACTCGGCCCCGGCGGTGGCCTTGGTACGGGTTGCGAGTGCTTCGACTCTGATGCTGATGGCGATGTCGACCTGCTCGACTTCGCACGGTTTCAAGTGAACTTCACGGGAAACTGAGCCAGAATCGGCACGCATTGCACGCGATTCCAGCCTACCACGCCGGCCGCGTCCCAATGGTTTGGACCAGGCATTGGGGAGCAGGCCAGCGCGGTCTCCAGATGAAAACAGTGTTACTTCGTCCGACTGCCCGCGAGGCGCGCTCGCCTTTTCAGGGAAATCAACCCGATGCTCATGGCAAGCAGGTTGATTAAGCCGATCGCGCCACACGGTGCTGGTCCGGCGCCGCAACTGGTCGATGGCGGCACGGGTACGTCATCGACTTGGTCATTCTCATTCTCACTCGAATTCGTCTCTGGATCGTCATCACTACCCGAACTTGAACTAGAATCGGGATCCACGTCCATTGTCGGATCCTCATCCATCACGACGTCATCGTCTGCCACGATGTCCGCGCCGTTGTCGTTTGGTGACTCGTCATCAATTCCGGCCGGTTCCGCGGGAAGCTGAGACGGGCCATCAGCCGATAACCCAACTGCGAAAACACTAAGCCGATCACGAACTACCCAGTAGGTGATCGAACCGTCATCGTTGAATTCGAATCCGTAGTCACCAACCACGTCGCCCGGAGGCATCTCGCCCTGGTACGAAATGCCCGCCAGAGTCCATCGGTTGGCCGACTCGTCAAACACGTGCACGTCAACCTCTTCAGGAAACAGGCCGACCGCGTCGAGTGCCTCTACCGTTACGGTAATCTGGATCAAAATGAAGGGTGTTCCCGCATCGCTTTCGAGGCTTACCTCCAGCGTGATTCCCAGCGCGAGTTCATCCAGGAATCCATCATAAGTCTCGTCACCGGCGAGCCCCGGCGGATCGTCATTATCGATGAGCACCAGCTTGAGTTCCAAACCGGCTGCCGCACCCGAAACGTCCACTTGCGCCACGATCTCGCCGTTCTCCGATGCGAGCTGCACATTGGCGTGACCGTTTCCATTGGTGTTTGCACTGGCAGTTGGGATCTGGGGCGCAGGCGGCGGTGGTGGCGGCGGCGGTGTGGGCGGCGTGGGACAACCGGCTATCGGCGTTCCGACGCACGATCCATTCGAACAGGCGTCGCCGGATGTGCATACGTTGCCGTCGTCGCAGGCCAGCGTGTTATTTGTCAAGACGCACGTTCCTGCGGGGCACGTGTCATCCGTACACGGATTGCCGTCATCGCAATCCGCATCGATCGTGCAAGTCCCACAGCCGGCGATCTGGATCCCGCCACACACGCCGCTCGTGCAGGAATCACTGTTGGTGCACGCATTGCCATCGTCGCATGCCCCGCCTTCGTTGGATGCCTGAGTTTCGCAGTTTCCGTTGGCCTGATTGCAAGTTCCAGTGTTGCACGCGCCGTCGAGTCCAGAACAATCGATGGGCGTTCCTGCGCAATCCCCCGCGCTGCACGCGTCATTGATCGTGCAGGAATCGCCGTCATTGCACGCATCCGAGTGGTTCGTGAAAACGCAAATGCCCGCCGGGCACGTGTCGTTGGTGCAAGGATTGCCGTCGTCACAATCGCCATCGACGACGCATGCCCCGCAGTTGGGAAGCGTTGTGCCCGCACACGCGCCGTTGTTGCACCTATCGTTCGCCGTGCATGCATCGCTGTCGTCGCACGCTCCGCCGTTGTTCGCCGCCTGAGCTTCGCACGCGCCGTTGGCCGAGTTGCACACACCGACATTGCAGGCGTTGTTCAATCCCGAGCAGTCGGTCGGCGTTCCGGAACATGTGCCCGCGTTGCAAGTGTCGTTTGTCGTACACAGATTGCTGTCGTTGCACGCTCCGCCGTTGTTCGCCGCCTGGGCTTCGCACACGCCGTTGGTCGGGTTGCACGCACCGACATTGCAGGCGTTGTTCAATCCCGAGCAGTCGGTCGCAGCGCCGACACACGTGCCCGCGTTGCAAGTGTCATTCGTGGTGCACAGATTGCTGTCGCTGCACGCTCCGCCGTTGTTCGCCGCCTGGGCTTCGCACGCGCCGTTTGCCGGGTTGCACACACCGACGTTGCAGGCGTTGTTCAATCCCGAGCAGTCGGTCGGCGTGCCGGAACATGTGCCCGCGTTGCACGCATCGTTCGAGGTACACTGACTCCCGTCATCGCACGCATCGGTATTGTTTGTGATGATGCAGGTGCCCGCAGGACAGGTATCATCCGTGCACGGATTTCCATCATCGCAATCACCGTCAACGACGCAGGCGCCGCAAGGATCGCCTGCACCGACAGTGAGCGATGCCGTTCCCAGATTCGCCACAAGATTAACCGGGGGCACGTCCGTTGAGTTCGCAATGGTCGGCGTCCCGCCGATTGATGCGATGATTTCAACCGGCCCACAACCGTCCTGCAGTGCGACAAACAAGAGTGTCGTGACGCGCAGACCGAGCGTTGGCTCTGCCACGGGGTTCAGGCCGATCGGTGGAATTGCAACCAACAGCGCGTCGCCGTCGTTGTTTGGTATGCCGTTGGCGTCCATTCCTTCATTGATGTTGTCGATCGCCGAATCGTCTGGAAGCAGGGAACCGCCCAGCCACGGAAACGCGTCCGTGTCGTC
>JAJDDU010000322.1 GCA_029260155.1 Phycisphaerae bacterium
CCGTCCGATGGTACAGCCAGATCTCGCCCGCCCCCAGTGATCGCTTCGAGGTGAAGTGCTTGCGCGCAGCGATGTAGTCTCCGTCCGGCGACCAGGTCGGACTGTTCAGCAGGCGAAAGTCCTCGTCGGTGATCTGCTTGGGATCAGTGCCGTCGCGCTTCATGACCCACACGTTGTCACCGCCACCGGCATCGCTGGTGTACGCGATGTGCTCGCCGTCCGGGCTGTACGTAGGTTGCATGTCCCACGCCAGTCCCGTCGTCAACAGCCTGGCTTCTCCGCCGGCGATCGGGAGGGTGTAGAGATCGCCGAGGAGATCAAAGATGATCTCCATACCATCCGGGCTGACATCGAGACTCAACCACGTTCCGGTCGTTGTGTCGAGCAAGACCTCGGAGGTTGGACCGGGGGGGTTGTTCACATCCCACTCGTCCTTCTTCTCGTCCGACGTGCCGCTCGCATCGTCATCCCCGTCATCCGAGCCGAAGGCGAATGAAAGGACCGTCGGTCCAAGCATGGGTGAATCGCAGCATGAATGTCGATCGGCCGCAGCAACGGTGACCGTCGACAAGAGCACGCAGAGAGAGATCAATCGCATCATTATTCAACTCGTTTCGTTCAGCTGTATCGTGGGCCCGCGCGCAGATCATAGCGGACCACGTGCAACGCGGCAAAGAGGATGACCGCGCGTGGCTTCGAGGCGAGTTCACCGAGTGACGAACAGTTGCACGAACGAGAGGACAACCGGAATCGCAGTGACCGCGACCGACCATTCCGCCAGCTTCCGGCCGGCCTGCGGTCGGCGGCGGCCTACGGCTTCGCACATCAGCACGACGAAGATCACCAGGCAGAACTTGTAGGCAACGATCCCGGCGAGACCGGCGTGCGAGATGACGGCGTCCGCCACCACGTTCACCTCGCTGCCACCCAGCGAGAGAATGATCCAGGTGAGCATGACATCCAGGGCGGACACGAACACGAACCACACGTAGGCCTGCTGGTACAGCATCGGAGGCAAAGACAGCCATCCGATTTTCGACCGATTGACTGAGCCCGTGGCGGGGACGACCACGCCGCCGCAGTCAGGGCAAGCCCCCAAGCTAATCGAGGCGACGCTCACACCACACGCGCTGCACACGCCCGCGCCATCCCAGTCGCGCCGCTTCGGAGCCATTTGGGTCAGCCTCCCGCACTGTTTCGCGGATTAACTCACTTTGCATCAAGTACGAATCGAACGGCCTTGCCGAGTTCCGTCACGTGGTCGCCTGGGAATTCATGCCCAATGCCGGGGAACACAGCCAATTGGACACCGATGCCCGCACCCTCCAGATCCCTAGCGGCGTCGCGATCCTGCTCGACCACTCGGTCCTGGTCGCCGACCATGATGTAGAACCTCGGTGATGCGGAAGGTTTCAAGGACTTCAACGCACACAGGCGAGGGTCGTATCTGCCCGCCATGGGTATGGCGCCGCGGTATCGTTCCGGATTCCGGGCGGCGAGATTGAAAGTCATGTATCCGCCCTGCGAAAATCCCGTGAGGATGACTCGCGACGAATCGTACGCGTGCTCAGCTCCAACATGCTTCACGGCCGCTTCGACGATCAATTCGGTTTGTTCCACCGTACCCCAGTGCGCCCCCCCGGAGATAACCCCATGCACCGCGCGCGGCGCTACAAGAATGGCACCTGCCTGCGCAGCCGCTCCTTTCCATGCGTCGGCGATATCTTGCACGTTGGAACCGTAACCGTGAAGGGCGATGATCAGCGGCGGCGGCGCGGATGCATCGTAGCCCGGCGGTAGATACACTAAGGGCTTCGAGTTTTCGACCCGCGTGAGGAATCTCTCGTTCTCGGCCTGCTCGCGCTCTTCGGCGATCGCCAGCGCGGCCGCGTAACCCGGCGTGTCACGAATCGAATCGAGGTCCGTGTCCTGTCTGATGAGCCGCGCATCGTCCATGCCGGTATCGATACTCTTTTGCAGCCACTTGATCGCGTTGCCTGTGTCGCCGCTTAGCGCATACGCACAGGCCAGGTTGTAGGCGGCGCCGTTGTCTTTGGGCTTGAGCGACGTCCACTTCAAACCGATCTCGATAGCGGTCTTCCAATCCTTGGCCTGGTGGGCACGCATGTAATCGCGCGACAATTGGCGACTGCTCAGCGGTGCATCCGGCTGCGCCGACGCCATCACGGCCATGCAGCCGACCGTTATCAGCCCTTTGACGCACCCTCTGTCCCGCCATCCTCGTAACACGCGCATTGACAACCCTTTCGTCAGTTGTGCTATCGGCTCGCTCGCCGCCTCGCTCCAAGCCCGCTGCGACACGACCCGGCGCGAATAGCGTACCGACTTGAGCGTCCGCGTTCAACGCAACGTGTAGCGCCGTTTGTCGAGAACTGTCGACAATGTTGCCGAGCATGGGTTTCCTCGGGTGTCGGGCGGTGGTAAGCTACGACCCGGAACCGTCCCGGAGGCCTGTTTCGGTGAGTAATCTTCCATTGCGATGGCACACGCCGGATGAGTGGGCACTGCAGGTGCTACGCGAACCGCTTGCGTTGCTAAACGACCACGCCCATCTCGAAAAGAAAGCGGCCTCGAACGCACTTGAGTTGCTGCATCGCTGGCCAGAGCCAAACCCGCCGGAGAACTGGGTGCACATGATGACGGCCATCGCGCGAGACGAAGTGGACCACTTGGCCACCGTCGTCAGGCTGCTCGCGCGCCGCGGCGGCGAACTGACGCGCATGCATCGCAGCCAATACGCAGCCGACCTCCGCAATCTCGTGCGCCTCGGTGAAGGCACCGATGAACTAATGGACCGCCTGATGATCAGCGCGTTGATCGAGGCCCGATCGTGCGAGCGCTTCACCCTGCTGGGCAACCACAGCGATGACCGGGAGCTGGCCAAGCTCTATAACGATCTCCACGCATCCGAGGAAGGACACTACCACGTGTTCATTAACCTCGCGCGATCGCTGCCCGACATCGCCAAGGTGGAAGAGCGATGGAACGAAATGCTCGATGCCGAAGCTGATATAATCGCCGCGCAACCGCCGGGACCATCGGTACACAGCGGACTTGCGTAGGTGACGCGTGCGCCATGCTCAGATGAGCAAGGCAGTTTCAAATGCACATGGGTCAGACACTGTGATGAGGGCTGGGCGACATGGTACATCGACCGACTTTGCCAACGGCTGAGCAGACAGCAGAGTCAGGCGTCGATCCAACGACGCCCGTGCCTCTCAGCGCACACTACGCGGCCATTCGCCGTTTGAGCGAAGAACTCTGCGCGCCCCTTGAGACGGAAGACTTCGTGATCCAGTCGATGCCCGACGTGAG
Organism: Phycisphaerae bacterium; assembly: GCA_029260155.1. Lineage (GTDB taxonomy): Bacteria > Planctomycetota > Phycisphaerae > UBA1845 > UBA1845 > OFTM285. The sequence goes on from JAJDDU010000322.1 coordinate 3,337, forward strand.
CCCGACACGTTGGCATTTGGCGCACACAACTTGGTTCTTTGAGACGTTCGTGCTGGCTACGGGCTCACCCGCGTACCAGCCCTTTCATCCCGCCTTCGTGCACTTGTTTAACTCGTACTACAACGAGGTCGGCGACGCGTTTCCGCGCCCCAATCGCGGGCTCCTGTCTCGCCCGACCGTGCGGGAAATCTTTGCATACCGCGCGTGCGTCGATGAGCGAATGCACAAGCTGCTCAGCGCGTTGGACGAAACCGCCAGCCCGGAGCTCGCGGGTATCATCAAAATCGGGCTCCACCATGAGCAGCAGCATCAGGAATTGATGCTCACCGACATCAAGCACGTTCTCTCCTGCAACCCGCTCTATCCTGCCTATCGAGAATCGAGCGAAATCGCCGGATCGGTCGCGACACCTCTGCGATGGATAAGCTTCGAAGAAGGCCTGCACCGGATCGGGCATAGCGACGACGGATTCAGTTACGACAACGAACGGCCGCGACATCGAGCTTTTGTGCATCCCTTCCAGATCGCCACACGCCTGGTGACCAACGGCGAGTTTCTTGAGTTCATGGAGGATCGCGGATACGCACAGCCCAAGCTCTGGCTGGCGGAGGGCTGGGCGACCGTACAGGAACAGAAATGGACCGCACCGATGTACTGGCAGAAACGTGATGGCCAGTGGTGGTGTTTCACCCTCGCAGGCCTGCAGCGCG
>JAJDDU010000323.1 GCA_029260155.1 Phycisphaerae bacterium
GGCGCTGGTGATGGTCGGTGCGGAACCGCCGCCGGTCTCGCTGATGGCGAAGCTCGACGCGTCGATCGGCGAACCGTCGCACTTGAAGACGGGCTTGTTGAACACCAGCGTGGCCTCCTGCAGGCCGCGATTCAGGTCAACACCGTTGGAGCTTTCCTGCCGCGGATCGATCAGGCCGCTCTTCGGAGCAGTTTCGCCGTCCTGCCCGCAACCATGCACGAGCTCAGGTGCGTCCGAAACCGGTTTGGTCAGGAACGTGGTGGAGCCGCCGGTCCAGCAAACACCCTTGACGCCGAGTCGCTCAGCCAGTGCGACCGTCGGGTCGATACGCTCAGCGAGAGCGCCATTGCACAGGCGGTGCATCTCACCCGTGACGCTGATGCCGTTGGTCACCGGATTGGTGTCGTAAGCAGCCAAGCCGCTGAAGACCGCCGCAACAGTCAAACCGCCAGCGTTCTCGGTCAGGCAATCGAGCTCGCCCTGAGTGACACCGCCGATACTACTGAACAGAGTTTCCAGTTCGCTCTGCGGGGCGTCGTTGCCGTCCAACTCGGTGAACAACTTCCAAGGCGCGCCGACGTTCCGCCAGCGATTGCCGTTGGACATTGGCTCGCCATCCTTGGACGAGAAACCGTTGAGGACGCACACCCGCGGATCAAAGCGATAGCCGAGGCCCGACGCGATCGATCCACTGGCTGCACAGTCGACACTGTCACCGCAGATGACCTTGGTGTTGCCGTTGATGGTGACGTCGAACGAGAAGTCCGTCGGCGGATCACCCGGATCGGGCAGCGCGTCCCATGCGGGGCTGTTATCCAACCCGGCACGCAGAGCGGCCGTTCCGTTCGAGTTGCCGCCGCCACCGATGGCGAAGGTCCAGTTGTATGCCTGACCTGCGGTATTGTTGATCACCGACAGCCAGACTGTCTCATTGGCGTTCACCACGAGTGGCGCACCCGTCAACGCGTAGGAGTACGAGAAGACCTGCCGGCCCGGATCGCCCGAGAGCGTACCCGCGACGCGATCGATCTCAGCGTTGGTCGGAGCGAAGAACCGCAACAGGCTGTCCGGGACGTTGTCGCCGTCAGACCAGAACTCGACGGTAAACTCATCGGCCGTCGCATCGGGCGTGTTGGCGGTGTAAGTACCACGCCAGTGAACGTCCGTGACGGTTGCCGTCTCGAAGAACGTGAAGCTGTCCGCGGCCTGGTTTCCGCCGGCTGTACCCACCGAGAAGTCGGAGAAGAACCCGACCGTACCGTCGTCGCGGAGCGCGAACGGCTGCGACCAGACAATCTGGCCCGACGCCTGTCGCCACGAACCGCAGGCGACGTCGCCCGGCATATCCTTGGTATAGACCGTCGCCGGCTGGGTGCCGATGCAGAACGCGATGTTCTGTTCTTCGACTATCTCGGTGTCGGGATCATCACCCCGACGGTCGCCGTCCGCATCGGTCACGTCGCAGTCGTCGGCTGGGTCAGTATCGACCACGTTCGTGCAATCCCAGCCGTTGCCGTCCACGGTCGCGTTGCAGCCGTCGCCCTCACCGATCGCCTCGGGGACGATATCGTGGAAGAACGATCCGTTGCCCTCCAGCGAGGTCACGAAGAAGACCTGAGCACCGGGTGACACATCCGACTCAAGAGAGAATTCCAGCCAGTACGTGGTGCCCGCGACAGCCGTGAACGGATTGGCCAGGTTGACCGTAACCGTATCCACGTCCGTGATGGTGTTCTCACCGACGAACGGGGCGCCAACGGTGCCCTCGCTGATGACGGCGGCCTCGTTCGGGATACCGGCGCACTGCAAACCGGGGGTATCCGTGTTGCCGAGCACACGAACGACGAACTCATGATCCGAACCGACGATGCCAGCCGGAGTTACCCAGAACGAGACACTCGAAATCTCGGTATCGGCGTTGAGCGTGAAATCATCCGCCAACGGGAAATTCTGGTTCGCGGAGGTAATAGCGCCAGTCGCGCCGAGAGTCTGAGCGGGATCGGGAGCCTGCGAATAGGCACAGCCGGTGAACAGCGTGTCGCACTTGCGACCTTCGGCCGGCACGACGCGGTGAGCGGCTGCTCCCCCGATCAAGTCGGCGTATTGAATCGCTTCGGTGGACTGGCTGCCGCCGTTATCGACGACGCCCGGGATGAAATCGTCATCGCCCGGGAAGACGGGGCTGCCTGCGTCGAGCGCGCTGACCCAGCTACCGCTGCCTTCGAGCACGGTCGCGTCCACGCCCAGGTCGCCGGTGTCAACCAAAATCGCGTGATCAGGATCACACAGACGCTGGAACGTGAGCAGAGGCTGCACGAGAAGGGTCGACTGCAGCGAACCGCCGCCGTCCGACTCCTGCGTGATACTCATGTTGGAACTCGGAGCAACGGCCAAGTGCAGGTCGTAGCATCCCGTCGGGTCGGTGTCACCTCCGTCGACTTCCGGGGCACTGCCAACACTGCAGTTGGGGAAATTGAGAAGTCCGATCGGGTCGGGTACCGAAGTCTGACCGGCGGCCGCGACCATGACGAAGTACCCTCCGGCAGGCAGCGAAGCAACGAGCTCGGGATCCGTCGCACCGGCAGTATCGTCCTGACCGAGGAGAATCCCGCGATCATCGAACAGCCAGAGCGAAACGATGCCGTCCTGTCCAGCGGTGCACGGGCAATCGGTGCCCCCGAGGGCGTCCGTCCGCAAAACCACATTCGAGGGGAACGCGACCGAAAAGCTGTAAACGTCCGCATCGTGATCGCCAAACCAAATCGGAACGAAGTTGTCACAGCCTTGGTTGCCGAGCATACCGCCGACCTGCCTCGCTTCGCCTTCGGAGATCAAGCCGAGATTCGTGGCAGTAGCCATAGAGTCATTTTCAGCGGGGAAATTGCCGTTGGGTTCGATTGGTACCGTCACGTCGCATTCACCGACCTCGTCCGAGCCGACCGAGGCATCCTGGGCGGAGAGGTAGTAGTCCACTACCCAGTTCTCCGACCACAGCAGGCCGTCACGGGCAACTTCCACATAGTCGCAAGCACGAAGGTGGAGCCGAGACAGCTCTGTCGCAACGGCGCGTGATGCGTCCTGCGGGAACGCGACATTGTCCGGACAGCACTCGCGGCTGTTGCCGGAGGCCTGAAGGCAGAGAAGCACAAACCGATCGGCGTCGTCGATCATGTCGTCGCCGTTGAAATCCAAGAACTCGCAATCATTCGGGAAGGGATCGCTCGTGCCGTCGCAGTCATCGAACGCATCCACGTCCGCCTGGTCCACGAGACCGTCGGGCAGAAGCATCTGGGGGGCGCCATCGGGACGGCTGAAGTCACCCGAGCACCGGTCAAAGCGAACGTCCCCGAGTCTCCTGACGGAAGTGTCCGAATCTTCGAGGGCAAAATTGCGTGCCACGCCACCGAGGCGAACCCGTTGGTCGATTCCGGCCGCCGCGGGAAGCCCGTCGCGATCGAATAGCGTGCCAGCCGCCACGATGTCCGCCCACGTGCCCGCATCGTCGGTGAGATCGAGATCGCAGTCCTCTTTCGGTGTGGCGAAGGTGTCGACTCCGGCCTTGATCGGCGGAAGCCGGTCGTCCGGGCCGATCTGGTAGTGCAGACCGCAGCCATCCACTTCACAATCGTTGGGGCCGCCGAGGATTCCGTTGGCTACATTGTTGATCGAAATGCAAAGCTTCGCCTTCGTGCCGTCCGTCGTCGTGACAACCAGGCGCGGTCCCTGGCCCGGAGCGGTCGGAAATGCGGAAATAACGTCTTGATTGCAACCAGCGGCATTGCTTAGTTGAATTGCCAGCGCGATGGCCATTTCGTCGGGTCCAAGACCGGCGCCGAGATTGGCTTGTGCGAAACAGTTCGGACCGAAAATTGGATCGGTGGCGCAAGCCCCACCGCAAGCTGTAACCGGCGCCGTGGTGGGCGTAACCCGCACGGTGCAGTTCGTGGTGTTACCAGACATCGTCATGACGGTGACACCGCCGGTCGGTAGGAAGCCGAACAGCTCCATACCCATGTCGATGAACTGTGCGGGATCGCCGACGTCCACCGGCGCCCAGCCACCGCCACCGTCCTGGCTCATCGCTTCGTGCGAGCTAAACGGGGTGGTCGACTGTGCGGTACCGATCTGCCCGGCACCTGCGGGCGGCGAGCCCGTCATGCCGACCCAGTACTTCGTGCCCGCATCCGCGATGAAAAACTCCGAGCCGAAACTGAACGTCGCACCCAGAATGGTGTCGGGACCGAACGCATCGGTTTCGAATGTCCGGATCTGTAGCACGCCATCGTTCGCATTGTGCGGACCCGACACGAAGATCTCCGGATCCGCCGGACCGAGGCCCGTTCCGTCGTCCTCATAAATGCGCAGGAAGAAGTTGTTTCCCGGGTTTTCCGGATCGGTCCCGAAGTTGTCGTCGGTGTAGAAAATCCGAACTGCGACCAGGGGTGTCGGAGATCCGAACAACATATCGTCGGCGGTCCGCAAACCACCTTCGGTGGTGAAGATGATGAACCCGTCAACGCCAGCCGGCCACGGTGGGTTATATTGGATCGTTTCCAGTTCGCCGCCGCCACCCTCTGGGGAGCCACCATCCGACGTGCTCGCCGGCAAGTTCGCCGGTCTCACAGCGCTCGTCGCGCCGTCATAGGCCGTCACGGCCGAAATCGTGGCAGGATCTCTGCCCCCGCCCGCCATCGCGGATTCGCTCGCAGCTATCAGCAACGAAACCGCCAACAGTCCGGCAGCAAAACTACACAACACCCTTTGCCTCATCAGAAACCTCCTTAAGCGTCTCAACGGTTTCTCAGTCCGTGGTCCTTGGAGCACCAAAACGGATCAAGTTCATCAACATGCGTCTATTCTCAAAAGCGCAACACTGCGCCGATACAACAATCACGCCCCTACACCATACTCCGTGCATGGCATGCAACAATGCAAGAATCTCTCAATTGAGCGGCAGTATGAAATCCTTCTTCCCCTGTGTCCGCGTCGCCGCCAAGATGAACGCGCACCCCACCGCCCCAATGGGCAGGCACCACGCACACAATTCGGCTCGCAGATGAAACCAAGCGCGCAAGTAACGCAACGCTCGGTTTCTCCTTTCCCTTCGCGATGGGTACGACCGACTCACGACACTCGCCAACCCACCGACGTACGCAGGGCCACGAATTCACGCAAGAAAGCCGTCCAGCTTCCAGACTCCTGTATCTTTTTGTATCTAGGCCGCCCTCGAATTGCAAGGCGGTAGCATCGAAAAAATCGGGCACACGCGGCCTGCGCGGCTTATTGGACCTCAATTGTTAGATCGTGGGAACCGCGTCAGCGAGCACACGCCCCACCACTACGACCGGCATGATCGCTATTATCGCCGCCCGCAGTTCGCGGCCGACGACAGTCACCCACGAGGTGCAAAGAACACCGCCGAGAAAAATGTCCACCACATTGCGCCCGGCAGGATTCGAACCTGCGACCCCCGGATTAGGAATCCGGTGCTCTATCCAACTGAGCTACGAGCGCCACGTCCGCCAATGATCTTCGACCCCAACCAAAGGGTCAAGCGGAGGTCCCAGAAGCACAATGAAGCCTGATTGACATGATGTCAGCGTCGCGTTGCACGCCGCATTCGCCGCGCAGACCCGCGTCGCGTCATCTCAGCTCTGCAGCGTGCCGAATGGGAACTGGACCTAGGCTCCTATCCGCGTTAGTTGAATATTCTGGCGTCCCACTGAAAACTCCTAACCCCTGTATCGAGAATCAAAACGGTGGCCGTTCTCCTGGGAATCGATGAAGCTGGCTATGGACCGCTCCTCGGACCGTTGGTAGTCAGCGGAGCGGCGTTCGAAGTACCCGATGATGCGCTCGATTGCTGCCTCTGGAAGCGACTGCACGCCAGCGTTACCGCCCGATCCGTCAAACGCGACCACCGCCTGCCTGTTGTCGATAGCAAGAAGCTTTTCAAGCAAGGAACCGGCCTGAAAATACTCGAACGAACCGCGATGGTGATGGCTGCGGCGGCTGGGCAGGACGCGACCAACATGCGTACGCTCTTGCAACGGATCGCACCCACCGCAGGCGACGAATTGGCGCAGTATCCTTGGTATCAAAACCTCGACCGTGCTCTGCCCGCAGACAACGACCCGACCGACATCGCGATGCGCGCCAATGCGATTCAGCGCGATCTCAACGCCAACGGGATGCGCTTTCTTGGCGCAGTTTCGGAACTGCTCCCGGAGGGGCACTACAATCGTCTCGTCGCGCGGACGCGTAACAAAGCCGTCGTCTCATTGGGCATGGTCTTTCGGATCGTTGATCGCGTTGCTCGCTCGTCAGGGGCCAAGCGGCTGCGAGTTGTTGTGGATCGTCAAGGCGGACGCTTGCGTTACCGAGAGCCCCTGATGGCTGCGTTCCCGAATCGCGAATTCAGTATCGTAGCCGAGGCACCCGAGAGGAGCGCCTATCAACTCCGCAAGGCTGCGGAATCCATCGACATCGAATTCCTCGTCGACGGGGAAACGCACCAACTGCCGGTCGCCCTCGGCAGCGTATTCAGCAAGTACCTGCGCGAATTACTGATGGCCTCTTTCAATCGCTACTGGTCCGAGCGTGTAGAAGATCTGAAGCCGACGGCAGGGTATTATCAGGATGCACAACGGTTTCTGCGTGACATCGCCCCCGCGATCGCCAAAGAGCAAACACAGCAGTCCTGGCTGGTGAGAAGCCGGTAGCTAAAACCAGGAGCCACCGGGGTTTGACAGCCCCTGCCACCACCGTTACGGTCCCAGGCAAGGTTGGCCTGTGTCAAAAGTAACGGAGCTGGTTCGATGCCGATTCAGAATTGGTCCGACGAAATCACCCTGGCTGAACTGCACGATGACCCGGCCTGCACCGACGATCTCAACACGCTGATCGACATGCTCGGAACCCGGGACGCCGTCGATCTCGTAATCGACTTCGCAAACGTGAGCTACCTGAATTCGTCGAATATCGCCAAGCTTCTCAAGTTACGCAAACTGGTCGTGATCAACGCACACCGGAAGATGGTCCTCAGCGCAATCAACTCGCACGTTTGGGGCGTGTTTTTGATCACCGGGCTGGATCGACTGTTCGAGTTCACCGACTCGGTCGCGATGGGCCTTGCCTCCGTGCAAATCGACGCCGACAACCAGAGCTAACACACAGTCCCAAGTCTTCGGAGCGTTGTTCGCCAGGTAGGCGATCGCGCAGCGGCCAGCCACGCGAAACGAATTGTGTTCAGGATGTCGGGCGACGCGTTATGCGCCACCGACCGCGAGTGTGACCTTGCGCTGGGATTTTCGCGTCTTGCGCCGACGCCGTTCGGACGGCTTTTCGTAGTAGCTGGTACGCTTGATATCTCGTGTCAGGCCTTCGCGCATGCACAGACGTTTGAACCTCTTGAGCATTTGCTGGATGGACTCGTTGGTGCGGGGTCTGATCTTGATCACGTTGTTCCTGCTTCTCCTCTCGTTCGAGCAAGACTAAAACCGGCCGGCGAATTTCGCCTGCCTCCAAACGAATACCAACTCACACGACTCGTGTGAATCGGCAGGGTCGGGCATTCTAGGCCATCATCTCCCGGTCCGCCATAGGGGGACGGGAAATCTCAGCCAGTTTTTCCGATCACGGGACCGACAGAGTCCCGGCCGACGCCGAAACCACTTCATAGAGCATCGAGACAGCGAACTGGCAGCACCCCTTGTGGAGGACCAGCACGAGACGACTCTGACCGGGCATAAGTAAATCGCTGCGCCATTCGACCTAGAGAATGAATCGGCTCAAGTCTTCATCGGCTGTAATCTCAGCCAAGCGGCCACGCACGTAGTCCTCGTCAATGGTGACCTTCTCCCCTCCCCGCTCACTCGCGTCGAACGACAGCGACTCCGTCACCCGCTCCATAATCGTGTACAAACGGCGGGCTCCGATGCTCTGAGATGACTGGTTTACCTGGGCGGCGATCTCTGCCATGGCGGCGATTGCTCCGCCGGTGAAGGACAGCTCGACACCCTCAGTGCCCATCAAGGCGATTTGCTGCTTGGTCAGCGCGTTTTCCGGCTCGGTCAGGATACGCTGAAAATCCTCGCGATTTAAGTCATCGAGCTCCACGCGGATCGGAAACCTGCCTTGCAATTCGGGCATCAACTCTGACGGCTTGGATCCATGAAACGCCCCGGCGGCGATGAACAGAACGTGGTCCGTCCGCACCACACCATGGCGCGTGGTGACCGTACTTCCCTCGACGATCGGCAAAAGATCGCGCTGCACCCCCTGACGGGAGATATCCGGGCCATGGGCGCGATCGGACGAGCCGAGCTTGTCCAGCTCGTCGAGGAAAATGATCCCCCCGCTCTCGGTCCGTTGGATGGCCATCTCGTTGACCTTTTCCACATCGATCAGCTTGTCGCACTGCTGGTCGAAGATGATGCTCCGCGCCTCGCGAATGGGCACGCGACGGCGCTTGCTGTCGCTCGGCATCAGCCGTTCTAGGAAGTCCTGCACTCCGGGGTCGCCCGTATCCGCACCGATCGTCGCGAACATGGCGGTCGGCGCCGCCTTTCGCTCCACGGAAAGATCGATCAGCTTGTCTTCCATCGCGCCTTCACGCAGGCGGGTTCGCATCTTCTCGCGGCTGCGATGGCGGCGATCAGCCACATCGCCGTCGGCATCCTCGGTGGGCGAATCCACCGACGGCATCAGAGCGTCGAGCAGTTGCTCCTCAGCCAGACGCTCCGCCTCCACACGAACGACTTCGGTGTGCTCACTGCGAACCATCGCGATGGCGCGATCGAGCAAATCGCGAATCATGCTCTCGACGTCCCGCCCGTGGTAGCCGACCTCCGTATACTTGGTGGCTTCGACCTTGACGAATGGGGCGCCCACCAGGTTGGCGAGACGCCGAGCAATCTCGGTCTTGCCGACGCCCGTCGGGCCGATCATCAGAATGTTCTTCGGGCCTACGTCCTCGCGCATCCCTTCGGGCAACTGTTGTCGCCGCCAGCGGTTGCGAATCGCGACGGCCACGGATCGCTTGGCGTCGTTCTGGCCGACAATGTATCGATCGAGGGCGGAGACGATTTCGTGCGGCGCGAGGTTCTTCATGATCCGATCACCTGATCTTTGTGTGGCGTTATTCGACAACCTCGACGGAAATGGTGTGGTTCGTATACACGCAGATGTCAGCCGCTACATGCAGCGACTTTTCGACGACTTCCGCCGCGGACATCTCGGTATTCGCAAGCAACGCTCGGGCGGCTGCGACCGCGAACATCCCGCCGGAACCGATGCCGATGATGCCGTCGGTCGGCTCGATGACGTCGCCGCCACCACTGATCATGAGCGACGTGTCGCGGCTGGCGACCACCAGCAGCGAGTTCAGCTTCCGCAGCACTTTGTCCGATCGCCATTCCTTGGCCAACTCGATTGCCGCCCGGCGGATGTTGCTCTTGTGAGCTTCAAGCTTCGCGTTGAAGCGGTCGAGCAACGCGAAGGCATCGGCCGCCGCACCTGCAAAACCGCACCAGACCGCTCCGTCGAGAAACGAACGCAGTTTCGTCGCGTCGTGTTTGACGGCGGTTTGGCCGAGTGTAACCTGACCATCGCCGCCGATCGCGACAGCGTCGCCCCGGCGAACCGTGAGTATCGTCGTCGACCGCACAAGCGGAGGACCCATCGTGTCATTTGTCATGTCGCATCCTCATTGGGTCAAGACGGTACAAAGTCCCAGCCCCGCACGCAACCGGTCGGTCCCTACGGGCCGCTGGATTTATCCCGCGCGGACGTCCGCGCGGACTGAAGTCCGCGGCTCGCGAGGGTGTTGGATGAAGATGTCACGTATCACGCTAATCGCAATCGTGTGCTCAGTATTGGGTTGCGCGAAGACGTCCACGGTCGCCCCGTCCCTCCCCGAGCACGCCCCGCCCGCCAAAACGACGGAGCCGCCCCCGCCTCCCGCCGACGTCCCCGAAGAATACGCCGAACTCCTCGAACGGAACACCCCGCGCTGGCTCATCGTCGAAAAACTCCGAAAGGACGCAGCCGGCGGCTGGGCCACGGGGAACTTCATCGCAGAAGCCAACAAAATCGTCATCGACACCGACGGCGTGGAGCGGTTCGTGCTGCACCTGGATCGCATCGAGCTCGACTGGACCCGCCGCGTCGTGCTGCGCATCGACGGAGCCAACTCCGAACTCACGCGCAAGCGCTACCCAACGCTACGCCTTCAGCGTTCCCCCGGCGGCGCGTGGAGCGCGGTCACGGACTAATGGCCGCCTGGGGCCAGTCCGACGTGGAAGCAGCAATCATCCCCAGTTCGTTCATCAAGAACGTCCAGCGATCGGCGTCTGCTTCGAGGCGTTTGGAGAGCGGCTTGCCCGCGCCGTGGCCGGCCTTGGTCTCGGTACGCAGCAGGATGGGGCGGTCACTCGTGGTCTGCGATTGCAGAAGGGCGGACATCTTCCATGCGTGCAGCGGGTTGACGCGCGAATCCGACATCGCGGTCATAAACAGCGTGGCTGGATAGGACGTTGCGGGTTTGACATGATGATAGGGCGAATAGGCGTGCAACCACTTGAACTGCTCAGGGTCGTCGGCGGATCCGTACTCGGGAATCCACAGGCGGGCGATGGAAAAGTTGTGGTAGCGAAGCATGTCGAGCAGCGGTACCGCGCAAACGACGGCGCGGAAGAGGTTCGGTCGCTGCACCATACACGCCCCGACAAGCAAGCCGCCGTTGCTGCCGCCGTAAATGGCTAGCTTCCGCGGATTGGTGTAGCCGCGTTCAACGAGCGCTTCGCCGGCTGCGATAAAATCGTCAAAGACGTTCTGCTTCTTGTCGCGGCGTCCTTCGAGGTGCCATTTCTTGCCGAACTCACCGCCGCCGCGCAGGTTGGCTGACGCATAGACGCCCCCGCGGTCCAGCCACACGAACAGCCCTTTGCGAAAACGCGGCGTGATGCTGATATCAAACCCGCCGTATCCGTAAAGCAGCGTCGGGTTCTTGCCGTTGAGCTCGATTCCTGTCTTGGACACGACGAACATGGGCACTTTGGTGCCGTCTCTTGACGTGAACCATACCTGCTTTGTCTCGTACCGCTTCGGATCGACGTCGATCTCCATGCGATCGATACATTCCAGCTTGCGCGTGCGCATGTCGTAGCGGAAATTCGCAGGCGGGTACGCGAACGAACTGAAGCCGAAGAAGAACTCCCCGCCGTCCCACTCGCCCGACACGCCGCCTACCGAACCCAACGTCGGCAGCTTGACCTCGTCGATCAGTTTGCCGTCGAGACCGTGGATCACGATGCGCGAATGGGCATCGTCGCGCATGGACACGACAAGTTTCCGATCGATGACGGTAAACGACGTGATGACGCCCCCCGGACCCGGTTCGGGAATCAGCGTCTTCCAATGCTCAGGCCCCGGCTGCTTCGGATCGGCCGTTACGATGCGATAGCGAGCAGCACCCACATTGGTGTGGATGTACAGCTTGCCATCGATCAGATCGGCATTGACTTTGCCGTCCAGGCCAACGGCGATCGGACGGAATGATTCCCGACCGTCCGCTGCACGGAAGTAGAGATCGTTCTTACTCCAGTCGACGGATCGACTGAGCAGCAGCCACTCGTTCGTGGAATTCGCATATGGGCCGAGCATTTCCTCCTTGGTCGACAGATCGCCGACGATCAGCCGATCTTTCTTCCAGTCGCCGCCGAGGCGGTGTTCGTAGACTTTGCGATAGTAGTCCTCATCGCCTTCGGCAACCTCACCGGGCGCCGGGTAGCGTGTGTACACGAATGACCGGCTGTCCTTCCGCCACGCAATGCCGCAGTACCGCGTGTGCGGAATAGTGTCGGGCAGGTATTTACCGGTTTGAACATCCTTGATGTACAGCGTGCTCTTTTCGTCGCCGCTGGAACTCTTGCCGTACGCGATCAGGCTTCCGTCGGGCGAGATACTTCGCCAATCCAATGCAACCGTGCCGTCCGCGCTGAACGTGTTGGGATCCAGGAGCACGGTTGGTTCGGCTGTGTGACTCCCCTTACGCACGTAAAGTACAGAGTGATTCTTCAGCCCCTCATGACGACTGAAGAAGTACCGCCCGTTGACCACACTCGGCGCGCTGCTGGATGCGACTGAACTGAGCTCCTTCAGCCGCGACAGAATCGCCTTGCGTTCGGCAAATCGATCGAAGTACGAGCGGCTGTGTGCGTTCTGCGCTTCGACCCATTGCAGCACTTCCGGATCGGTTTCGTTCTCCAGCCAGCGATAGGGGTCCGCGACCTTGACGCCATGAAGCTCATCAACATGGCCCACGGTTCGCGTCGCCGGCGGCTGCGCGCCGGCCCCTGCGACTACCGCCAAAACCGCAACCAAGCACCAAGACCCCCGCGGATTCCATTCAAAACAGTTCATCAGTCTTCACTCCGATCCAGCCCGTCAGATCCGTCGCCAAGGCGGCGATGACAATAACGTAGTGTCACAACGCCACCTCAGCAAGCACGTCCGACGCCAGAGGGTCAGTGAGAGTGTGGCCATCATTTGTGGCGGAGGCGAGTTCGTAGGCACACACTTCAACTGCTCGGGGTGGCATGCCCACGCTTGCGTGGGCATGGTGTGGTGACCGAGCCCCTTTGCAGCGCCAACCCACATGGCCACCCCGGCGCTGCCACAATCGATGGGCTCACGTGGTCAGTGACCCAGAACACGCACAGCGGCATCCGCGAGGACATAGTCCGCAGATGACGCAGATCGGCGCAATTGCGATGGATGAGCAGCGTTCTGAGCCATTTCGTCCGGTACGGCTTGAGACTTCACCCGGAAACGACCCCGCGCGTTCGGTTCCGTCGGCCGCCCGATTGTTGAGCAACACCGTGCACCACTGTCAGAGGTTGCGTGCACACTTGGCGCGCTATGGGCACGACGCATGCGTCGCGGGCAGCCTGACAATCGTGTGCGTTCGCTCGCACGTTGACCGCGCTATCGTACCCTGTGATAATATGGTCTCAGTACGCGGGAACGAATGGCTCGGAGTTAGCAACATGCCGCGCGGCGCCACCTTGACTCAACAACTCGCAGTTGTCCTCACCGGCGCGATGCTTCTCACGGTCACCGCCTGCAACGACGGTGCGTTCAATTGGTCGTTCCTCTTTCCCGAACGCATCGACACTCCCGCGGATGAGGGCGGGTACACCGACCCCATGGACAATTCCGCCGCCTACCGCGACACGGTGGCTGAGCTGGCCTACTTCGACGGACTGCGCCGATTGCGCATTCGCGGGTTCGGTATCGTCGTCGGACTGGGTCAAAACGGCTCGCGAAGGTGCCCCAAATCCATCCGCAGCCAGTTGATACAGGAACTGTATAAAACACGCGATTTCAGTGGCAACGACGGAACGCGCGGTACTCCAGAAGACTTGATCGACGACATCGCGACAGCGGTCGTGGCTGTGGAAGCTGAGATCCCCGCCGCAAGCGCCAGGGGAAGCCGGTTCGACCTCGTCGTAAGAGCGGTTCCCGGTACGGAAACGACGTCGCTGGGCGGTGGCTGGCTACTGCCCTGCAATCTCACGATTTTCAGCTCACGCGGGGGGTCGGGGTGGATTCCCGGCCGACAGGTAGCATCCGGCGGCGGTCCAGTCTTCATGAACCCGTTTGGGCAAACCGGCGAGCGGGCCACCAAGACGAATCGTCGCGAAGGCACCGTCATTGGCGGCGGCGTGTCTGAACAGGATCGGCGTATCCGCCTGATGCTCACCGCCCCTTCATACCATCGCGCGATGGCAATCTCTCAGCGCATTAACGAACGCTTCGCCGGGTCGACGCAGATCGTCGCCGACGCCGTTTCGCCGGCTGAGATCCGCGTCGTCATTCCGGACGCCAACAAGCACGACCCCAGACACTTTCTGGCCCTTGCGCAACATTTGTACCTCCCGCTGACGCGCCCGGGGTTTATCTCTGAGCGCAGACGTCAGTTGGCCCGTGAGTTCGCCCAGCCGGATTCGCCGCATGTGGAGATTGCGCTGGCGTGGGAGGCCATCGGAAGGACCGCCCTGCCAGACGTGCAGAAGTTCTACGACCACGAACTTCCCGCGTGCAGCTTCCACGCCGCGATAGCCGGACTGCGACTCGGTGACGACGACGCCATCAGAATCATCGAGCGGCACCTTACCAATCCACGCGGACGGTACCGAGACGCCGCCATTCACGTGCTCGCGACGGCGCGTCACTCCCTCGGCGCTTCGCGGCCACTGCGGCGCGCGCTGAGCGACTCCGATCCGCGCATTCGAATCGCAGCCTACGAAGCTCTGCTGGAACGAGACGATCCAACCATCAGAATGAAGACCATCGGTGCTGGGGCATTTTCGCTGGATCGGCTCAAGAGCGGGGGCAAGAATCTAATCTACGCCAAACGCAGCAAAGACCGACGTATCGCTGTCTTCGGCGATGCCGTCAGATTGCAGCCGCCGTTGTTCTTCAACTTACCAAACGACACCCTGATGATCGACGCCGCCGACGGCGCCGAAAAAGCGGTCCTGCTACGCAAGTCCCCCGTCAGTGGGGCGACCTCGCCGCGCGTGACGAGTGACCTCAACATCGAGGCGGTTATCGCCCTTATGGGCGACGATCCGCCGAAAGCCCGCGATGAGCCCGTACGCGGCTTGGGCGTCGACTTCTCATCGATTGTGTTGGCGATCTCCGACCTCTGCGACGACGGGTCGATCAACGCGCAGTTTGTCCTCGAATCATCAGCCATGTCCGGCCGATCGGGGATGTCGAAACTCCCTGGGCGTCCAGAGTCCGAACCCAACCTCGGCACCGCCGGCAGTCCATGACATTATGAAAGGCATGCATCGCATGGTACGAACACTCGCTGGTTCTCGAATCGCACATTGCCCCCTCCTTGCGGCCATCGCTGTCATCGCCGCCACAGCCACACTGCGCGCTCAGCAATCGGATACGCCCGCGCCCGCGCCAAACGCAAAGTTGCTTAACGACCGCCCGGTCAGCGACGCCTGGAAGAGATTCTCCGAATTGCCGCTCTGGGAGGACGGCCTCAGCGAAATGTCCTACTACGATGCGACCTGCGTTCTGTATGACAAGACCCGGAAGTTCACGCGCGTCCATCTCATGAACCGTCAGTTCATGAACACCGTTCACTACATCAAAGCCACCGACGACTTGAAAGATCCGACCCCGGCATTCAAGCTCGTCATTTCCGAGGAAGTTCCCACCGAAAACTACAACTACCGCTTCCTGACCACAGCGTTTCTTGAGCGCCCCAGCCTGCGTCCGATCAAGGTCTCGGCCACAAGCCAGGAGTGGTGTGGCCACACGTTCAAGCAGTTGACTTGGGAGCGTCGCAAAGAGTTCGCACCCGAGAAATGGTCGCTGGACATCTCCTGTTACTCGTACCATTCAAAAGAGGGTGACCGTTGGTTCCCGCACGCCAACGAGGCGTACATCGACGCCCACGAGTGCCTCTTTCTGTACGCCCGCGCGATCGTCGCTTCCGGCGGAGAGGCGCACCGCATGTCGCTCCTCAAGACGCTGCGATCCAACCACTTGCCCGACCCCAACCCGCTGGACGCGACGCTACGCATCGACGGGAAACCGCACCAAATCACAGTGCCGATGGGCTCGTTCGACGCCCAGCGCGTCGTGCTGGACTGGGATGGCGACGAAACCTGGTTCGACGTGGAAACCGCATCGCCCTACCGATTGCTCTCCTTCAAGACCGGCGACGTGCAGGCCAAACTCAAAGCGGTCGAGCGCCGCGCCTACTGGGATCGAACCCAACCCAGCACTCACTACAAACCAAACCGCGCGCCGTGACACGCACAATGGGTCGCGCTGCGCGGCTGGCTTAGCGAACGAGACCGTCCCAAACACAAAGTCCGCCGCTGTCCTGCACAATGATCGCGCGGCCGTCGGGGAGGAAACAGATACCCTCCGGTTGCCGCCCGGGAATACGCATCTTGCTCGATACGCGGCCGCTTGCATCCATGCAGCAAGCCGTTCGAGCCTTCGACGAGATGGCGACCAGAAGATCGGACACAGGATCGAAAGTCACGCCGGAAAGCCGCCGCATGCCCAAGTCGTGCGAGGACACGATCCGCGATGTTTCCATCGCGGGGCCCGACACGACGTGGGCGGCGATGGGCGGCGACGCGACGATCACCTCCGCGGGCGTCGTGACCATCGGCAACGACACCGTAACGGCGGCCAAGATCCAGCAGGGCATCGCCGGCCAGCTCATGATGAGCAACGGGTTTCCCACCAGCGCCTGGCTGAGCATGAGCGCGGATGCGACGATGAGCGGGGCCGGCGCCTTGACGATCGGCAACGACCG
>JAJDDU010000324.1 GCA_029260155.1 Phycisphaerae bacterium
GGTGTTCGGGTTCATTTGCGGCGATCCGACGGATACGGACTGCAACCATCGGGACTCCTGCGACGGGAGCGGGTTGTGTCTGGGCAATGTGGAACCCAACGGCACGCCCTGTCCGAACGGTGTTTTCTGCGACGGCGACGAATTCTGCATAAATGAAATATGCGAGAACATACCTGGTCAGTGCATCGACCCTGCACATTGCGACGAGGTCAACGATGTCTGCCTCGATTGCCTCAACGTCAACGAGTGCGCCGACGTCGATGGGAACGGGACAACCGACGATGTTTGCATTTGGTGGGAGTGCGTCGCGGGGGTTTGCAATGGCATCTCCAAGGCTCATCCGTCCGACATGGGCAGCGCGCTCGGCGTCTGCCCGCTGGACACTTTCTGCGACTTGGGCGACGCGAACCATGCGTTGACGTGCTTTTCGGGCTCGAGCACGTGCGATAGAATCAACATCGATGCCGGTGGCCCCCTCGGCGCCTGCGCCCCGGACGGATTCTGTAACCTGGCCGATGCGCTGCACGCCTTGACGTGTTTCGAGGGCACAAGCGCCTGCACGTGCGGAGAATCCGCGCAGGGCTCCTCCCCGCCGGAAGTGGTCGGCGCGACCGCGCTGCGGGCCGTGCGCGCCCCGCTGGCCATGGGAAGCAGCGACACTATCAGGGTGCGCGTGTTCACTGATGGCGCTCTGGATGGTTTTCAGAGTTACCAGTTGGAACTGCGCGTTAGCGGCGGGACCAGCGGGCAGTTCGAGCTTCTCGACATCTTCATCGAGCCGCGCAGCGATTACGCATTCGCCGGGCGAGAGGACAACTTCACCGCGTTCAACGTGAGCACGGGGCAGATGCTCAGCGGGGTAGATATCGACGCCGGGGTTCAGACGCCGCCACAGGCGTACCTGGCCACCTATACGTACCGGGCATCGCCCACGGCGATGGGTGATTTCGTGGTGGACATTCCGCACGATCTTTCTCTTGGGGATCAGACGTTCTTGGTCGCGTCGTTCAACAAGACGATCGAGGTCACCGGCAGCGCACCGGCTGTGATTGCGACAACGCCATGACGTGTCCTTGGCGTAGGGCCGACGTCGGCGGTCCATGTCTGCTTCGGGCAACCGGCGAATTGGGGACGTGTTTGACTTCGAGGCGTTTCGGAAGGCGTCTTGGGTGGTCCGATGCGAGCCGTGGGACAGATTGCGACGGAACGAGGAGTGGTCTGGGCATGCGGACCTCTGTGGTGGGATCCGCGCGGGATGAATCCCGCGGCTCGTGGTTTGCTGGGTCTGGGGATGGCGTTCACCCGGCTGTTAGAAAACGGCATGTGAAACGCGATGCGGGGCACGTGGGCGGCATGCTACGCTCTGAAAGAATGCTTGACGGGGTGGGGCGGGGGTCGTAGGGTCCGCACAGGTTATTGGCGT
Organism: Phycisphaerae bacterium; assembly: GCA_029260155.1. Taxonomy (GTDB): domain Bacteria; phylum Planctomycetota; class Phycisphaerae; order UBA1845; family UBA1845; genus OFTM285. Next base: position 1,424 of record JAJDDU010000324.1, read on the forward strand.
AGCGCGGGGCTTAGAGCCACCCTTCGGGGGTGGGTCGTGCGTTCCGATCAGGACGGTATTGGCACCTGTAGGGTTTCGTTGCGGTCACCCGGCGGTGTCGACGCGGGCGAGCGTGGGCGTTGGCTTCACGCCGGTCGCGCTATGGGAGCAGCACCGTCGGCGGCGGTGGGGTGGAGAACTTCAAACCATGACAACTTCAATACTGGCGAGTTGTTTCCGTGTACACGCTGGACCGAGGGCTCACCGAGTTGGGCGCGAGGTCACCTGTTTGGCCATGCTGTTGGCTGCTTGCGGGGCGCTATCGCCCGGCGGGCTGGCGCTGGCGCAGACTGAGGGTGACAACGGTGAATTCACCGCGCATGTCACCGATCCCAAGGGTTTCGCTCAGCCTGTGGCGGTCGCGGTCGGTCGACAGATCATCATCGAGACGTCGCAGCCGGCGGAACGTGTTGAGGCGACCAATGCCGACATCGTTCGCCTTGATCCGTTGACCGATACGAAGCTTTTGGTCACCGGGCAGGACTATGGCATTACGCAGGTGATGGTGTGGACCGCGGACGGCAAGCAGCATGTGTTCGAGGTGACGGTCGAGCTTGATCTTGAGATGCTCAACACGCAGATCAAGCGCCTCGATCCGCAGTCCGACGCCCAAGCCCTTTCGGTGTTGGGCAACGTGATGCTGATCGGCAACGTCAGCGGGGCCGACGTGGCTGAGCAGATTCACCGCATGGCGACCATGTTTATTCCGAGAGGCGCCGTCGCGGAGATTCGCGTGGAGAACCTCCTGCGTATCGCCGGCGAACAGCAGGTCCATCTTAAGGTGATCGTGGCAGAGGTCAGCCGTACGGCGATCAGAAGGCTAGGGGTCAACGGATTTCTGGCCGGTGAGAACTTCCGCGACGGGTTCCTGGTCAACAACCTCGGCGGGTTGAACCCGACGAATATTCAGCCTGTCGCGGGGACGAACCTGCGAACGCCCAACGCGATTCCGTTCACCTTGGGCGACATTCCGATCGGTCCTCAGTCCGTGCTGACGCTTGGTTTTCCGAGGGCGAATTTGGAGCTGTTCATTCGGGCGATGGCTGACAATCAGCTGTCGACGATTTTGGCAGAACCGACGTTGGTGTCGGTGAGTGGCGAGAGCGCGTTCTTCCTTGTCGGTGGCGAGTTTCCCGTTCCGATTCCACAGGGTGGATCGTCGGCTGGTGCGATCACGATCGAGTACAAGGAGTTTGGCGTTAATCTTGAGTTCACGCCGCTCGTGCTGCCCGACCAGCGCATTCGCTTGACGGTCGCGCCGGAAATCAGTGCCCGTGACGAGACGCGAGGCCTGACGACCGCGAGTGGATTCGTCCCGGCCATCACGACGCGTCGCGTCCAAACGACGGTCGAGTTGGAAGGCGGATCGACCATCGCTATCGCGGGGTTGCTTCAGGACGAGGTGCGCGGCGTTTCCAGCCAGATTCCGGGGTTGGGTGATCTTCCGATCTTAGGCCCCTTGTTTCGCTCTGTGGATTATCAGCGGCAGCGGACCGAACTTGTCATTCTGGTAACGCCGGAGATCGTATCCGCGATGATGCCCAACCAGGTCCCCGAGCTTCCGGGTACGGACCTGCGGGATCCTTCCGATCTGGAACTGTACTTCCTCGGCGTGCTTGAAGGTGCGGAGCCCGAGGTTGAAGACTCGATGGACGCGGAATTCCCGGAGGATGAGGCGCTCGCTGAGGATCTCGAATTGGCGGGTCGGCGGGCACGGTGGCGTTCCGAGCCGGACCAACTTTCGTTGCACGGTCCGTGGGGTCCGGCTGGTTCTGATGATGATCTTGACACTGTCGCCCGGGAGCGGCGTTGACCGATGTCAGGTAACGGTTGCGGTGTTGATCGCGGCCGGGTTTGGTGAGCGTCCGTCGACTTGAAAAGGAACATGCTCATGATCAGTTCAAAACTTCGGCTGGTTGTACCTGCCGTTCTGATTCTGTTTGCCGTGGGGTGCGAGAACGGCACCAAGCAGCGGCGTGACGAATTCAATCAGAAACTCACCGAACGCGTCGAACGAGACAAGTTCAACGAGCCGATGATCCGCAACGCGGCGGCGTACAACATGACGCTTTCGGATGGGCACTTCTTCCCGCACACGGGGGAGTTGAACGGCCTTGGGGCGCAGCAGCTCGACCGTATCAGCGAGACGCTTGAGCGGTTCAACGGGATGGTGCGCTATGAAACGCGATCCGTAGACGAGGAACTCATCGCGACACGCCTCGGCAACATCAAGCAGTATCTGACCGACACGGGGCTCGATACAACGAGCGTGGAAGTGGCGGCGTCGCTTTCTGGTGGCAGGAGCGTTTCGGCGATGGATGCCATTCAATCGAAGTACAAGGCGCTCAACACGGCTGCGCCGACCGGCGAGGCAGCCTCACGACAGCCCCAAGGCAAATGAGTATCAAACGGATTTGCGCACTGTGTGGGTTGGCATGCGTGGTCGCGGCTGGTTGTGCCAAGCAAGAGCCGTCGCCGTTTGCGCGCCCGCAGAAGGACAGCCGCATCGAGGTACGGCCCGAAGCGGTGGCAGCATCTCGGGATGCCCCCGAGCCGGACATCGAGTGGAGCACGTTCTACCGCGCCGCGCGTTATCACGAGTCCACCGGCAATTACCGGGAAGCCATTGCGCAGTACAACAACGCGCTCGGCACTTCCGCTAACAACGCGGTCGTTTATGGCAGGTTGGGCACGTTGTATGGTTTTCTCGGCAAACACGTCGAAGCGGAAGAGTCCTTCCGGCGTGCCCTCGCGATCAAGCCTGAAGACCATGTGACGCGGAACAATCTAGGGTTTGAGTACATTGTGCAGGAGCGTTGGTCTGATGCCGAGCATGAGCTGCGGCGTGCGATTCTAATGCAGCCTGAGTTCGACCGTGCACGCATCAACCTTGGTGTCGCGCTCGCCGCGCAGGAGAAGTTCGACGAAGCGCTGGAGCAGTTTCGCAGTGTCTTGCCGGCGGCCGACGCGCTGTACAACCTGGGTCTGGCCTATCGTACCCAAAAGCGATACGACGACGCGGAGAAGACATTCAACCGCGTTTTGCGGATCAATCCCAAGTTCGGCGCGGCGCGCAAGCAACTGGACTTTCTATCGCGTCGTCACGCAGATCCGGAAGCGTCTGCTGCGGTCTCCGTGATACCGGATCCGGTTCAGCCGTCGACCCATGGCGCCACGGTTGTCGTGGGGGGAGCTGTCGCGGGCGATTTCGATGCCGATGGCGACGTTGATCTTGGCGACTTCGCCAAGTTTCAGGCTTGCCTGTCGCAGCGTGCCGGTACGTTGACTGCGGAGTGTGCCGCGGGCGATTTCGACGGCGACGGGAAAATCGACCTGGTCGACTACAAGCGTTTTCAGGCGGCGCTTGCGAATCCCTAGAGCGTGTGCGAGGAATCTGGCCGGATCGACACATCCAGCGAGATTCCTCGCGTGCGCTCGGAATGACCAGGGGGGCGTCGATCCGACACGACTTTCCTAGGGGACGATTCGGGGTGGGTGAATCTCTGCAGCGGTCTTGCGGCGTGGCCCGATAGTATCTAGAGAATCGCGGTTTTCAGTGCTGGCAGCCGGGTCCGAAGTGCGGGAAAGCTAGGGGCCGGCACCCCCAAGGGAAAGGACGTGCTCGATGTCCGCCAACAAGCGGGCGGGTCGGTCCGCTCAGGGCGGATCGGTGTTGCCTCTGTTTCTGCTCTTGGTGTGTCTGTTCTCATGGGTTTCTCTGCTCACATTCGATGCGGGAGACTGGCCGAGTCCCGACCGGTATCCTCACGCTGAAATCACCGCCAACGCCTGCGGAAAGGTCGGCGCATTCGGCGCTTACTACTTGCGGCGAATCATCGGCGACGGCGTCTTCCCCCTTGTTCTATTTGCATCTGCGGCGGCTGTGCTTCGCTTGATTCGCGGGCGGATCGTCAACATTGGGCAACGTTTCTTCGGTCTGATGCTGTTGGTGGTGGGTACATCGGCGTCGGCACAGTTAATCGCGTCGCCCGGAGCCAACACCCTGGCGTTTGGCAGTGGCGGCCTTGTCGGCGCGGCGGCAGCTTCTTTTTTGAGTGAGACGTTCGCCGGTGTGGGCACGGTGTTGGTACTCGGCTACTGCTTGTTTGTCGGGCTGTTGTTTACGGCTGAGGGCTGGGTACTGCGGATTTCCGGCGCGGTTAGGCGAGCGACGGTAGCATCCGGTGAGGCGATCGTGGCTGCGCGGTCCTTCCTTCCCGCGCCCGCAGCCGTGATGGCGGGCGCTGCCGAGATGGGCCGTGCGGTGCGACTTCCGCGTCAGCGTGAGACTGCGGAAGAGACGGAGGATTCGCCGGAATCTGAAGTGCCTAAGTTCCGTTTTCACGGCGCGCGCGCGGCCACGCGTAAGCGGCGTCGCAAGGCGGACCCCGATCAGGGTGATCTATTCGACAAGACTGAATCGAACGACGGCGTCCGGGAAACGGAGACCGTCAAGGCCAAGCGTCCGGAGCCGCGTCGCGCGGCAACGTCGGCAAAGTCCACAGTCAATGCTCCCTGTGCCGACGTGGGCAATCAACCCGCCTCGGGGGAGGCATACCCGCGTCCTCTGGATGCCTGGGAGTTGCCTTCCGTCACGCTGTTGGCTGCGCCCGAGTACTCTTTCAGCGCAGCGCAGGAATCGGTATTGCGCGCCAAGGCCAAGACTCTTGAGCAGACGCTGCAGGAGTTCCGACTCGATGTCCGTGTCGTCGAGATTGACACCGGGCCCGTGATCACCCTGTTTGAGTTGGCACTCGGTGCGGGCATTAAGGTCAGTCAGATCATGGCCCTCGCCAACGACATCGCCCGGGCGTTGCGGGCGCCCAACGTGCGAATCATCGCGACGATTGCCGGTAAGAACACGATCGGCGTCGAAGTGCCGAACACGAACAAGGAAACCGTTCGCCTCAAGGGGCTCATGCTTTCCAGCGAAAAGCAGATCGAGAAGATGGCCATCCCCCTATTCTTGGGCAAGGACGCGTCGGGCGCGGTCCTGGTGGCCGACCTCTCCGCCATGCCGCACATGCTCATCGCGGGCACGACCGGCAGCGGCAAGAGCGTTGCGCTGAACACGATCATCATGAGCATTCTCATGTGCCGCCGGCCGGACATGGTCAAACTGATCTTGATCGATCCCAAGATGGTCGAGCTCAGCCTGTTCAAGGACATCCCGCATCTGATGGCACCGATCGTCACCGACATGCAACGGGCTGAGCAGATTCTCGAATGGGCGGTCGCCAAGATGGACGAGCGCTACGCGATTATCGCAGAAGCCCGCGTCCGCAACATCGGCGCGTACAACGCGTTGAGCGAGACGGAGCTGTACAAGCGGCTGGAACCGACGACTGACGAAGAGCGTGCCCAGATACCGAAGCATTTGCCGTACGTGGTCATCATCATCGACGAGTTGGCCGACCTGATGATGACGTCTGCCAAAGAGGTCGAACATCACTTGGCCCGTCTTGCACAGAAGTCGCGTGCGGTCGGCATCCACATTATCGTGGCCACACAGCGCCCCGAGGCCAAAGTGGTTACCGGCTTAATCAAATCGAACTTGCCGTGCCGCTGCGCTTTCCGGGTGGCTTCACGGATGGACTCGCGAATCGTGCTGGATCAGAACGGGGCGGAAGTTCTCATGGGGCAGGGGGATATGCTCTTCTTGCCACCGGGCTCGCACAAGCTGCGTCGAGCCCAGGGGACGTTCATCGAAGACGACGAGCTCGAACGGGTACTCAAGTTCTTGGGCAAGAAGGGCGGTGCCGAGTTCCACCCGGAGTTGCTTCGCATGCGGGCCAAGGGCGCGGTGTTGGCTTCCGAGCGTGACCCGCTGTTCGATCGAGCGGTCGACGTCGTGATCGAAACGAACCGGGGGAGCGTGAGCCTGTTGCAGCGTCGGTTGACGATCGGTTACGCGAGGGCTTCTCGCTTGATCGAACAGATGGCAGCTGCGGGCATCGTTGGCGACTTCAAGGGGTCGCAGGCGCGCGAGGTGGCTGTCACCGCCGAGGAGTGGGAAGAGATGCGCAATCGCGGGCGCACGGCCGTCGCGAATGAAGAATCACCCGACGCGTCGGCCGACGAAGACGGCTCAATCGATGAGGAAGAGGACGAGTGGTCCGAAGAAGACTGTGACTCGGACGAGGCTGAAGGCGACGACGAATCGGACGAAGTCGGTGGCGGTGAAGATGCGGACGATGACGAGCTGTCCGACCGGAACTAGCGTCACGCGCCTGTCTGTGTCCGCATATCGTTGAAGCGAATGGGCCGTACTCCGTCCAAATGCCCTCCCCCGAATCGCCTGTATTCCGCCCTCCGATGCAATTGTTGAAGAGAAACCGGAGACCGCTTGTTTGTGTGGCTGTGATCGCGTAGTATAAGGGGTGACAGGTCTCCGTCGGGCTGGGCTAGAAACCTCGGATCAGCGGCGCTGTGGCGCCTGCGGCGGACGACCGCCGTGTGAGGGGGTTTGCGCGCGGGGGGCTGCCTGGACGCGGGGTGGCGTGCCAGAGTGCTGAGCAGTCTTGGGAACGGGAAGTAGGGGATATGATCAATATACCGTTGCAGATTTCGGCGTCGGGGGCGAGTGGGGTTGACACTGAATTGGGGCTTTTGGACAGCAAGGCGCTGCCTGTTCGTCGCGTGCAGCTCTTTTTCCCGCCGATGGTGTTTCCGAAGTTTCAGTCGCGACAGACGGCCCTCTTTCCGCTCGGCTTGGGGTACATCGCGTCGGTGCTGGAGCGAAAGGGGCTGGAGACCGAACTCGTTGACTGTGCGAGCGAGGGCTATGACACCGTGGAGGACATCGGCAAGGAACGCGTTGTCTACGGCCTGACGTCGGATGAGATTCGCAAGCGCATCGAGAAGTACAAACCGGATGTGATCGGCATCTCCTGCCTGTTCTCCACCTTGGAGAAGCGGATGCTGATGATTGCAAAGATCGCCAAGGAAGTTAACCCCGACATCGTGGTGGTCGTTGGCGGTCCGCACGTCTCGGCCTTCTACAAGCGTCTCATCCTCAGCGCGTCTGTCGACTATTGCGTCAACGGCGAGGGCGAAGAGGTCGTCGATGGGCTGTTCGACGCGCTGAATGGAAAGCGGTCCATGGACTCGGTCGACGCGTTGTGCTACCGACGTGACGGCAAGGTCGTCTATCAGCCACGGAAAGCGTGGATCGAGGATCTCGACGTCGTGCCCTTTCCTGCGCGACACATCGTCGATATGGATCTGTACTTTAGAATCGCAGAGCCCCAGGGCATCCGTCTTGACGGCGAGACTCCGAAGCGGGCGGCGCAATTGACCACGTCGCGCGGTTGCCCGTTCCAGTGCACCTACTGCGCGAAGAATGTGACATGGGGCAAGGCCTACCGCACGCGCACCGCCGAGAACGTGCTCGATGAGATGGCGCATCTCATGGAGACATACGGTGTTGAGCACTTCGCGTTTCAAGATGACAACTTTACGGCCGACATGGGGCGTGCGGAAGTCATTTTTGACGGCATCGTTGAGCGCGGCTTCAATATTACCTGGGAGGCTCCCAATGGATTGGGCGTGAACTTCCTCAGTCCGCACCTGCTCGAGAAAATGAAGGCGAGCGGTTGCACGAGTTTCACGATTGCCGTGGAAAGCGCAAATAGCGCGCTGCTGCGAAAGGTTCGCAAGCCGAATTACATCAAGCTCGCGCCGCCTATTGTCGAGAAGGCCAAGGAACTGGGCATTGAGGTGCGCGGTTTCTTCATGATCGGGTTCCCAGGCGAAACGCTCGAAGAGGTCCAGGGCACCATTGACTATGCTCGGGATTTGCACCTGGCCGTGACCAATTTCGCCATCGTGACACCGTTACCGGGGACCGTGTTCTATAACGAAGTGGTCGAAGCCGGCCTGATCGACGAACGGACAGTCGATTTCGAGGATTTCGCCTACGGCGCGGGCGAGTTGCAGCTGGCCGCAGTTTCCAACGTGCAGCTAAAGACCATGCGTAAGGTCGAATGGTTGCGTACCATCTTTCTCGACGACACAGGAGTGTTCAAGCACGATCCCCATCTCAAGAAGTCCGACGTTTTGGACGAGTTGGCCAAGGCAACCTCGATGTTCCCGGACAACGCCGACATTAGCGACCTCCACAACCAGGCGGTTCTTCACTACCAGATGGACGACGAACAACCTGCCCGAGTGGCAGTGTAAGGCTCATCTGTTGCGGCGGCTTGCATCGTTGCCCACATGTCGATCGAACGTGATCCCATGGCGACGCCGGTAGGCTGCGCGCCGAAAAACCTTCCGTGGCGTTGTGAATCGTCGGAAAAACCCCCATAATGACGGTGGTCGTTGCGAGTTCCGAACTCCTGCGGCGTAGCGATCGAAACGGCAGGGACGACCGGTGAGTCATGACAGCAGCACAGGCCTCAGGCAGATTCGCGAGAAAATGGTGCCGTTCCGCTAAGCGGGCGCGAGCGTGCTCCGGGACATCGGGGGGCCGATGACGCGCTCGTGCACGATCGGCGTTGATCTCGGCGGCACAGCGATCAAGGCCGGGCTGGTGGATGGCTCGCTCGATGTGGTCGCGCGCACGATGCTCCCCACCTGCGCCGACCAGGGGGCCGATGCGGTCATTCAGCGGATCGCCGCCGCCGTGGACGAGTTGCGGGCTGCCAATAATTCGCACGTTGTGGCCGTGGGTGTCGGCACGCCTGGACCGATGTCGCCATCCAAGGGCGTCGTCTATCGCTCCGGCAATCTCCCCGGCTGGCAAGACGTGCTGCTGCGCGACATCCTCGAACGCCGCTTAAATCTGCCCGTCACTATCGACAACGACGCCAACGTGGCCGCGTACGGCGAGCATCGTGCTGAGCCCACCGTCCGAAACCTGGTTCTCCTGACGCTTGGCACTGGTGTCGGCGCGGGGACCATCACGGACGGGGCCATTTTTCACGGCGCGCACGAGAACGCTTCCGAGTGGGGGCATATGATCGTCCACCCCGGCGGCATCCCCTGCACGTGCGGGCAGTGCGGCTGCCTGGAGATGTACGCCTCCGCCGCACACGTAGCCATCCGCGTCGCGGACGAGATTCGATCGGGTAGTGAATCGTCGCTTGGAGACGTCCAGGTAATCACCGCCCGGGAAGTCGCCGCCGCCGCCAGTGCGGGTGACGCCCTGTGCACGCGCATCTGGGACGAAGCTTGTCACGCGCTGGCCATCGCCTGCGTCAACATTCAGCACGCGATCAACCCCGAGTGCGTGCTGCTTGGCGGCGGGATGAGCAATGCGGGCGACGTCCTCCTGGACAACGTTCGTCGCCAATACAGTGCCATGCATTGGCACTTGTACGATGATTCGCCCAGTATTCGCCTGGCCTCCCTCTCGAACGACGCGGGTATTATCGGAGCGGCGGCGCTGGCGCGAGATGTTTTGGTATTGAAGTAGGCGGGATGTTTTCCGAGTTTTTTTCGCGCGAACGGTGTGTGCCTAGCGAATCCAGCGCATCCGCCCCACGTTGGGAATGACCCCATAGTCACTCAAGACCGGCATCCACCCTGGGCGGAGCCCGCTGGGCCAATACACAAAGAACGCCCGCCCGACGATCTGGTCGGCCGGCACGGTGCCCAATTGGTAGGCTTCGCCGCGGCCCACCAAATGGCTCCCGGGAAGATCCCACAGTCGCGAGTCTTTGCTCGCAGGACTGTTGTCGCCGAGCATGAAGTACTCGCCCTCGCGCAGGAGGATCGGATACCCCGTCGTTCCCCACTCGGCAGGCGCCCACGACGGAATGCCGCTGCGTGTCCGGGCGAACGCGGGGGAGGTGTAGTACGCGTCGCGCGACAAGACTACGTGGAGCAACTCGGCCTCAATATCAACAGCGCGAATGATCGGAACGTCCGCGTTCTCTGACGTGGTGAACACATAGCGGCCGTCGACAACGTTTTTCCGCACGCGGCCGCTTGTGCGCAGCTTCGGGATGTCTGGGGCGTACTGCTTCTCGGTCGTCGCCAGGATTTCTCTCTGGTTGATGGTGAGGGCGACGCGGTAGTCTAGATTCTCGAAGGCCAACTCAATCGGCACGCCGGGTTTGAGCGGGTCGATCAGCGTCTCAGCCAGCACTTCGGGCACACCGGCTGCGGTCGCCGCGCGGAGAAGATGCACGCGGCCGTCGCTCCACACGCGGGCGCTGAATCGATCGCCGTTCTTGGTCAGCGTCAGCTCCAGATATCCATCCCCGCCCAACGGATGGAGCACGGTTTCCAGTCTCTGGTCGGCCACGGCGTGCCACTTGGGTGACTGCCCTCCAGGCCGGTAGTCAGGCCGACCGGCGGCCATGTTGATGTTGTAGGCGTAGTAGTCGACGATTTGTTTGCCCGCGAAACGGATGTCCCCGCTGCCTCCCGAGAAGTGCAATCTTCGCCTGTCGACGACCCATCCGTCGCCAGCTTCCGGCGGTTGCGGCTCCCAGTAGGGCTGATTGGTATCCCGTGTTCGCGGTGGATAATCGTGGTCGTACACCACATGCCACAAGGACTGTTGCGCAGCCGGTGTTTTCTTGCAGATGCGCAGCTTGTCGGCCAGTTCGTCCAGAACGCTCTTAGCGAATGGGCGGTTGAATTGGGCACGCTCCGCGCTGCCGACCGCGATTCCCGAGCGCAGCTTGAACTTGATCTTCCGCCATTTCTCCAAGGCGGTCAGAGTTTCTTCGGTGAGGTCTTCGATGGGTGCAACATAGACGTCTCCGTCGATGATCTCCAGGACCTCGTTCGGCTTGCCGGCGAGACGCTTGATGAAGTTCTCGTCTGCCTGTGCGGTGTTTTTGAAGACCGTGACATCCCACCGTTCGGGTGCGAGGGCGCTAATCCCGAAATCGAGCGGCCACTTGAACACCAGGATTCGATCGCCGGATTCCGCGTTGCCCCGGGTGGGTCGGGCGGCACGCGATCGACCTCCGTCGCTGATTGCCAAGTTCGTGTTCGCATGGTTGCAGTTTTGACACTGTACGCGGGCGTCCTTGAAGAACTGCGGTTTTCGGGACGTGGTATCGGTCAGACCGTAGGAATTCTCCCAGCCGCAGTCTTCACAGACCAACGCACCGTGCTTTCCGTACAGCGAGGTCGCCATCGATCCCGTGGGGATCACGAAGGCCTCGACCACGAACGTGCGGAAGACAAACGCCAGGATGAAGGCGACGACGATCGATTCCACCGTGTCTTTGAGACTCTCGCTGTGCGCGGGCTCAACGATCACCGGGCGTCTTGTTGTTGGGTTTTCTCTTGCCATGCTGCGCTGTTCCTCGGCGGCACGTTAACGGTCGCACACCGTCTGCGTCAAGCAGGCGACTGCTGCACGTTCATTGGTCAAGCCGCGCCTTGACCAGCGCGATCTTCTCCCGAGCGGTCGGGCCCGCATTGGCGGGGTCCATCGCGAGCGCCCGTTCGAATTCGCCGAGCGCTTCGCGAAACCGCCCGGCCACCGCCAGCCGATCTCCGCGGGCGATGAAAATGTCACCGTTGGCTGGATCGAGTCGCTCCGCTTCTGCAAGCGCAGTTTCAAACTCCTCTAACTCCCCGCGAGCAAGAAGAAACTGCGCGATGTTGACAAACCCGCCCGAGGTCGGATTCAACTCGCAGAACTTCCGCGCGCATCGCTCGGCGTCATCAAATCGTCCCAACCGTTTGTAGACCATCCGTGCCGCGTCCCATGCCCGCGCGTTTGTCGGGTCTTCCTCAAGCACGGCTGCTATCACTTCCCTCGCTCGAGCAGCTTGCCCTTTGGAGCACAGTGATTCGGCGTTCATGATGCGGTAGTAGACTTGCATCATCTCCTTCGGGTCAGCCACTCCCCGAGGCGCGCCGCCCCCGAGGGTGTTGACATAACCCAGTGCCGCCAATCGTTCCGCCTCCGCTGGATCCATGGATCGCGCCTGGCCAAGGACGGATTCAATCGCCGGCCACTGCCCCATTCGCTGTTCGAGTTCGCTGGCGAGCGCGACGACCGCGGAGGCATCTGGATCAAACAAATCATGCACCTCGCCCGTGTCCGTGCGAAGATCGTAGTATTCCGGCTGAGGTGCGAGAATGTACTTATCGTTCAGACGACGAAGACCGTAGAGCGGCGCCCAGCCATTGTTCATCAATGACGCAAGTGTTTCGATGTAGATGGCACGGGAGTCGTCACGCGGCGACGCGAAGAGGTCTCGCCCGTCGACCGTGAATTCCATGGGAACGCCCAGCATGCCGAGAACTGTCGGCACGATGTCGACGAGCCCCACGACGCGGTCATCGACCGACAAGCTCGTCGGAAACAGGATCGGCGATGAAATCAAAAGTGGGACGTGCGTTGTCGCGTCGTATACCAGGAGGCTGTGGGTCGCTTCGTCGTGCTCGCCGAGTCCCTCTCCGTGATCGGCGGTGACGACGATGAGGGTCCGGTCCAGCAAATCCGCTGACCGCAGGTATTCGACCAGCCGCTTGACTTGGGTGTCGACGAAGGCGATTTCGCGGTCGTACGGATGCCGGGGCGATATCGGAGTGAACGATGCGGGTGGCTCGTACGGATAGTGCGCGTCGAAGTAATGGGTCCACATGAAGAAGGGCTTGGTGTCGATGTCGGTTCGAGATTCGTTAAGCCACGCAAGTGCTGCGTCGGTGACGTGTTCGGCCGACCGTTCGACGAAATGGGCGCCCTTGGCGGGCTCGCCGGCGATATTGACATCGTCGTCGTAGTGGTCGAATCCCTGCGCTAGCCCGTACCGGGCGTCGAGAACGTACGCGCCGACAAATGCAGCCGTCGAATAATCGTGCTCGCGCAGCGTTTCAGCCAGGGTGACCCTGCTCTCGGCGAGTTGGAACGACCCGTTGTTACGCACTTCATGCGACGGCGCGGTTAGGCCGGTCATGATTGTGGTGTGCGAGGGAAGCGTCAACGGCGTCGGCGCGATGGCTTGGCCGAAGCGAACGCCGGTGGCGGCAAGCGTGTCCAATGTGGGTGTGCGCGCAGCGGAGTGGCCATAGCAACCGAGGTGATCGGCGCGGACGGTGTCGAGTGTGATCAGCAGCAGATTAAATCCCGCCGCGCAGCTCGGGTCGGCCGCGCCGGAGAGATCGACCGCCGCCGCCACTGGACGGGCGGTACGTGTCCTGCTCTGTTGAAAAATGACGAGGGCAGGCAGGATGACCGCGACGAGTACGATTACGATTCGTCTCCGGCGTCCTGGTCTGGGATGCGTACCCGCGTGCTTGCGATCATTTTGGTTATGTTGCGTCACGTCGGTAGTATACTCGGCTGGGCGCGTCGGGCGCCTTTAGGCGGTCACGCAATGTTCCGCGTCATGCACGCTGATAGAGTTCTGCGCCGGCATCTTTGAATTCCTTGGATTTTTGCTCCATGCCGACTTGGATCGCTTCGGATTCGCTCGCGCCGAGCGCGGCGGCGTAGTCGCGGACGTCCTGGGTGATCTTCATGGAGCAGAAGTTCGGGCCGCACATCGAACAGAAGTGCGCGACCTTGGCGCTGTCCTGCGGTAAGGTCTCGTCGTGGAACCGGCGGGCAGTTTCCGGATCGAGGGACAGATTGAACTGATCCTCCCAGCGGAACTCGAACCGCGCTTTGGACAGGGCATCATCGCGAACCTGCGCGCCTGGGTGCCCCTTGGCGAGGTCGGCTGCGTGGGCAGCGATCTTGTATGCGATGACCCCTTGCTTGACGTCCTCGCGGTCGGGCAGGCCGAGGTGTTCCTTGGGCGTGACATAGCAGAGCATGGCTGTCCCGTACCAACCGATCATGGCGGCGCCGATGGCGCTGGTCATGTGATCGTATCCCGGCGCGATGTCCATGGTCAGCGGGCCGAGTGTGTAGAACGGCGCTTCGCCGCAAACCTCCAACTGCCGTGTCATGTTTTCTTGGATCATGTGCATGGGAACGTGGCCTGGGCCTTCGATCATGACTTGTACGTCTTGTTCCCATGCAATCTTGGTGAGCTCGCCGAGCGTTTCGAGTTCGGCGAACTGGGCTTCGTCGTTGGCGTCGGCGATGGAGCCGGGTCGCAGCCCGTCCCCGAGCGAGAACCCGACGTCGTACGCCTTCATGATCTCGCACATTTCTTGAAAATTCGTGTAGAGGAAGTTCTCTTTGTGGTGAGACAAGCACCACTTGGCCAGGATGGCTCCTCCCCGCGATACGATGCCCGTAAGACGTTTTGCCGTGAGCGGTACGTATCGCAACAGCACGCCGGCGTGGATAGTAAAGTAGTCAACGCCCTGCTCTGCCTGCTCGATGAGCGTGTCGCGGAAGATGTCCCAGGTGAGTTCCTCGGCGCGGCCTTCGACTTTTTCGAGGGCTTGGTAGATGGGCACGGTGCCGATCGGCACGGGCGAATTGCGCAGGATCCACTCGCGCGTTTCGTGGATGTCCTTGCCGGTGGACAGATCCATGACGGTGTCTGCGCCCCATCGAGTCGCCCAGGCCATCTTGTCGACTTCCTCCTCGATGGATGAGGTGACGGCGGAGTTTCCGATGTTGGCGTTGATCTTCACGAGGAAATTGCGGCCTATGATCATCGGTTCGATTTCAGGGTGGTTGATGTTCGCGGGGATGACCGCACGGCCTCTGGCCACCTCGTCACGCACGAACTCGGGCGTGATGCGCGCCGGGATCGAGGCCCCGAAGCGCTGTCCGGCATGCTGCGACGCGGCGAGCTCTGCGTATTGCTCGATCCGCTGGTTCTCGCGAATGGCGATGAACTCCATTTCGGGCGTGACCGTACCCTGACGCGCGTAGTGCATCTGCGTGACGTTCGCACCGGGCTTGGCACGGAGGGGTTTACGGCGTGCCGTGTCGGGGAATCGCTCCGTTTCGACGCGATCGGTTGTGGTGTAGCCGTTGTCGCGCGGCTGGACTGTGCGGCCTTGGTATGCCTCAACGTCGCCGCGATCCTCGATCCACTTCAGCCGAATCGGCACGAGCCCGGCGCGCAGATTGATCGTTGCTTCGGGGTCGGTGTAGGGCCCCGATGTGTCGTAGACGGTGACGGCGGGATTGGGCGTCGTGGTTGGTTCGCCCGGAACGGCGGCGACCACGGGCGTCGGCGACACGGAGATTTCGCGCATGGGCACTCGGATGTCGGGGTGTTTCTGTCCCGGAAGATAGATTTTTGTTGAAGCGGGGAACGGTGCTGTCGCGCGTGACATGAGTTGTTCCGCTGACACCGTCGCTGTGACGGGTGATTCACTGGACGCCATGACGCTCTCCTTAGTACGTGTGCTGCGTGGCCCCTGATGCGGCAGCCGTCGTCGAGCGGTCCCCATTTGCGACGGATCCTGCGCGCTGGCTGTATGATACCGCCGTGCGGGTTGTCGTCCACGTTAGCTGGGGGATCGGACTATTCCGAGCAAAGCGAGGAATCTGGCCGATAGGTACTTCCGGCGGTGAAATGTCGGATGACACACGGGAGAGATGCAACAACTGTTGAAACGTCGGGCCAAGGGGCTAAACTCTGTGGTTCGGAATTGTTCGCCTGGAGGATTGTTTGTGCTGTCGCCTTCCCTTTCCAAGTACTTCGCGGTCCGCGTCCGCGACCGAGGCAACGCATACTTTTCTGCGGGTGCTGTTTGGCTCCGAGGCTACAGCGATGTGTCCATCTACGCCGAAGTTGAGGGCAGCCGGGTCTATGACGTGTGCGTCGACATCGTTCAAAACAGCGCGCCATGGAAGATCAAGGCATCGTGTACGTGCCGGCACGCCGACGGCGGGTACGGCGACGCTTGCAAGCACATCTGGGCAGCGTTCGTCGCGGCCGACGCCCGAAGGCTGTTCGCAACCCCCCCCGTCAACGTGCTGTTCGAGCTGGTTAACGACGACCACGAGGTTTTCCACGACGAGCGAGCGGAGTTCGGCGTGCTGGCGCAGGTGCCGCCCGCGCAGCCGGTCCGGCGCAATCAACCGAAGCAACCTGCGTGGTCCAAACTGCTGAGCGGCCTGGCTGCTGGGTCGCGCCAACACACGGGCTCGCGGCGCGAATTGCCTGCAGCTTCGATCGAACCGATCTATATTCTCGATGGCAATCTGTCCAGGCAGTTCACACGTCTTACGCTGAGTCTCGCTCAACAGAAGATGACAGCGTCCGGCGTCCCCGGCAAGATCAAGAAACTGTCACTTAAGACGAAGGACATACTGCAGCTGCGCGATCCGGTGGATCGAGAAATCTGCCTGATGTTGATCGCAGCGGACCCGCCGGTACAAGCATATGGATCGTACGGCTACGATTCTCCGTCCAGCGATCGTTCGTCTTCGGTCTTCAGTGTTCCGGACGAGGTGCTGGAGGCGCTGCTTCCGTTGCTCTTTTCGACTGGGCGGTTCGGCTTTCGCGATCACTCTGACGTGGATCCTTCGCCTCTGGCGTGGGATGACGGGCCGGCGTGGGACTTGGTACTGTCGATCGACCGCTCCGCCGACACCCAGGACTACCACATGACCTTGTGCCTCCGGCGCGGGGATGCGCGACGGGAGCTCAATGGTCGCGACACCTTCTTTCGCGGCGAGCCGGCATTGCTGGTCACTGACGGCAGCATGTCGCGGGTCGACGCGCACGGTTGCATGAGTTGGATCGATGCGTTTGCATCGGAGGGATCTGTGTCTCTCGGCGTGTCGGACTCCAAGGCCGTGCTCACGGAGTTGGCGAGGCTTAGCCGCATTCCTCCCATCGAATGGCCTGCGGATTGGAACGTTACGCAGATTTCCGATGTGTCGCCGCAACCGGAACTCTCGCTGGTTTTCGACGAGACGGGATCTGTCCATGGCAGATCGTATGCGTCCGGCAAGGTTCGGTTTGTATATGGCGATGTCAAACTGAATGCGGCGAATGCTGTCGCGGTCGTTCTCGACGCGCGGGCCAATTGCCAGATTCGCCGGGATCTCGGGGCGGAGCGTGATCGGTTGCACCGTCTGGTCGAACTCGGCATGGAGCCGAACCCCTACGACGACGATCTGCGTGTGGCGACGAAGCTCATTCCGCCGTTGATCCAGGCGTTGCTGGAAGAGGGCTGGAGCGTGCTTGGTAACGACAAGCTGTTCAGGCGCGGCGGCGACGTTGCGGTCAATGTCAGTAGTGGGATTGACTGGTTCGAGCTCGATGCGCGGGTCGATTTCGATGGCCAGGTCGTCGGCCTGCCCGAGTTGCTCACTGCGGCGGAAACGGGGGCGCGGTTCGTCCGTCTGGGCGACGGGTCCGTCGGTATGCTGCCGGAGCAGTGGTTGGCCAAGTACGGGACACTGCTTCAGATGGGGCGGGTCGAAGAGGACCATCTGCGATTCGCGAAAACGCAGATCGGCTTGATCGATGCGTTGCTCGCCCAGATGCCGGAGGCGTCGTTCGACAAGAATTTCGCCGCGGCGCGGCGGAAGCTCGCTGATTTCGACGGTATCAAGTTGCGGAAGGCGCCGAGCGGTTTTCGCGGCACGTTGCGCGGTTATCAAGAGCAGGGGCTTGCGTGGTTGCACTTTCTCAGCGACTTCGGCTGGGGCGGATGCCTGGCGGATGACATGGGGTTGGGCAAGACGGTGCAGGCGCTGGCGGTCTTGGCAGAGCGACCGGCGAAGTCGGAGCGACTCCCGTCGCTGCTGGTGTTGCCAAAGTCCATCGTGTTCAACTGGTTGCGTGAGGCTGAGCGGTTCGCGCCCAAGCTCCGCGTGTTGGAATACACGGGCACGGACCGCAAACAGCGGCGCGACGAAATCGCAGAGTGCGATGTGGTTCTGACGACCTATGGCACGATGAAGCGGGACATCGATTGGCTGTGCAAGCAGGACTTTCAGTATGTGATTCTGGACGAAGCGCAGGCCATCAAGAACCCCGCCTCGCAAAACGCAAAAGCGGCGCGTCTTCTAAAGGCCCAGCATCGCCTGGTGATGACCGGGACGCCGGTGGAGAATCACCTCGGCGACTTGTGGTCCTTGTTCGAGTTTTTGAACCCCGGCATGCTGGGCAGCGGCCGGGCTTTTAAGCGCCTCTTTGGCAACGGTCGTGTGCGCGATGAATCGCCCGAGAACCTCGCCCTGCTGCAGCAGATGCTCAGGCCCTTCATCCTTCGTCGGACCAAGGAGCGCGTCGCCAAGGAACTCCCGCAACGCAGTGAGCAGACCATCGAGTGCGTCATGGCTCCGAAGCAGGCTGCGCACTACAAGGAGATGCGCGACTACTACCGCGCCTCTCTGCTGGGGCGTGTGGAGGAAGTCGGGCTGGCCAAGAGCAAGGTCTATGTGCTCGAAGCGTTGCTGCGTCTGCGGCAGGTTGCCTGCCATCCGGGATTGGTGGACGAGTCGAGAATCAGCGAGGATTCCGCCAAGCTGGAATCACTCTTGCCCATGATTGCCGAGTTGGTCAACGAGGGGCACAAGGCGCTGATCTTCTCGCAGTTTACCAAGCTGCTGGCGATCGTTCGAGACCGACTCGACAAGCTCAAGCTTCCGTATGAATACCTCGACGGCCGAACGCGCAACAGGGAGAATTGTGTCGATCGCTTCCAGACCGACCCTGATTGCCCACTGTTTCTGATCAGTCTCAAGGCGGGCGGCGTGGGTTTGAACTTGACGGCTGCGGACTACGTGTTCATTCTCGATCCGTGGTGGAATCCTGCGGTGGAAGCACAGGCCATCGATCGGACGCACCGCATCGGACAGGACAAGAAGGTCATCGCTTACCGACTGATCGCGCGGAACACGGTGGAGGCCAAGATCCTCGAACTACAGCAGTCCAAGCGCGACCTTGCCGGCGCTATCATTAACCAGTCCAACAGTCTTATTTCGGATCTGACGCGGGACGACCTCGACGCGCTTCTTTCGTAGCGCACTCGGTCAGAGGAGACGACGCTTCGCGAATGCTACGAGGGGCGCTCCCATGAGGGCCAGGAGTGCTGCGCCGGGCGCGGGGATCGGCGTAGGAGTTTGTTGCATCGCGAAGCCGGTGTCGGTCGCACCAACGTCTTGGACGAAGAACGATAGCTGAAAGGCCTCGCTGGGCGCGACCAAGTCGTCGAAGACGACCCAAAGCGATGCGTTCTCGCCGTCACGGACGATAGCTGAACCGTCGATGCTTACGTGATTGTTGGGGTCTCCGACGAAAACATCGCCGGACCCGACTCCGTCCTCGACGGCGGGATTGATCTCTCTTGCCAAGTCGCCCGCCAGTGAGAAGATGTCGCCGCCGACTAGGTCGACGTGGAAATCAGTCCAAGCCGAAGCTGTGTCGTTAACTATTGCGAATTCGACCAGGAATACGGGCGGCTCTGCCGGAGGCTCGTAGTCGTAGAGGAAGAGGTGAGATTCGTTGTCTCTGAAATTGATGGCCGTGCCAAGGACTCCGGGCGTTGCGCTGTCGAAGGCGAAATCGACCTGCACCGACTCGTCACCAAGGGCACCAAAACCATTGTGGAACGTCACATCGGCTTGCGCTGCAACAGTTAGCCCAGCGATGGTCAATACGCACAATCGAAGCATGCTGTTTTTCATCGAACTTACCTCTCAAACTGGTCCGGCGTGCGAATTCCCCCATCGCACGCGCGCGGCACTATAGCATGAACTGATGGCCGTTGCAAGGCCGCTCATGCGTAGGTTGCGGCCGTTGCGACAGCACGCGAGGATTGCTGTATGATCGCGGTGGTCGTGTTGCGTACGATGTGTACGCTCTCAACGGTGCGATCAACAGAGCCCGGCCCGTTCACCACCCTGAACCAGGTGGTTGCAAGGGCACGGAACTGCGAGAAGAAGAGAATCGACGTGAGTCTCCTGCGGGCGGGCGTTCAGTTCTGTGGATGGCTTCTTCGACGGGCCGCCCTTGAGATTGGCGGCCTCAATACTCGTGTCCACGGCGGGCAAGGTGATTTGTTTCTCGTTTGCGGTGCAAACGGGGAGACTCGGCTGAATCGCATGAGGACTCGGCCATGACGGGAACATCGCAATCTGCACCTCAGCGACGTTTTGGTAGCAAGTACCAGGTCGACGACTACGCCCAGTATTACGCGGAGAAACACGATTCCAGCCTGGGGCGGCGAATCTCTAACTCCTTCGAACGGAGGATGATACGGCGATCGCTGCTGCGAATCCGACAACAGCACCCTGTTGAGAGCGTTTTGGATTGCCCCTCGGGGACGGGGCGATTTCTTCCGACACTGGCGTCGTTGAACGTGTCGGCGATCGCGATGGACACTTCCGGTGCCGTGCTTCGAGAAGGAAGAAAGCACCACGGCTTGTTCCATGATCCGCCGGTTGAGTTGGTTGGATCGGCGTTCGAAATTGCCCTGCCTGACAACGGCGTCGATGTCGTCCTGTGCTCCAGGCTTCTGCACCATATCGCCGATCCCGAAGGGCGATTGGTGATTCTACGGGAGTTCGCCCGTGTTGCTCGCGTGGGCGTCGTCATATCATTCTTCGATTCGGCTTCGTTTCGCGCATGGAAACGCGAACGCAAGGTTCGCCGAACCGGCAAGCAGGGCGGGCGGCATGCGATGACCAGGGCAGCGTGCGTGGCGGAAGCTGTCGGAGCCGGATTGAAACCCATCGGTATGGACGCGCTGTTGCGCTTTCACTCCGAGATCACGGCTGCTGCATTTCTTTGTTGAGATCTCCGCCGCAAGCCGTCACCTAGCTTTATCATTTAGATGGTTAATAAAAAAGCGATTTGCTTGGCGTGGCAGCGAAGCACGTGGTATAATAGCTAGTGGACCGTGATGGTGAACCGGGCGGGGGTCTTGCGTCACGGGACGGTCCAGAGTGGGGCATCGCAGCTCTCAGGGGGCATTCCGACGGTCGGCGGAAATGGTGACAGCCTCCTGCGGTGAGGATACCGCAGGAACGGGGGAGCCATGAGCGCGGACACAGGCGGGGTAGATTCACACATTATTCGCGGTTCTGCGCGGACGCTCGGGGCGAGGTACGCTCCGGTGCAAGAATCACAAGCCATTGAGGAGAACACCATGTACACCGCAAGCAGATTCCCTGCGCTCGGTCTCTCCGGCGCACGACCGCAGGGCATGTGGGTTCCGAGAGTTCTGGTGGCGTTCGCGGCGGGCACGCTCGTTATGCTCGCCACGCCGGCGACTGCGGACTGGAGTCCCGGTGACGGGCACAAGATGCATGAACCACAGCTCCCCGATGAAGACGGGTGGGACGTCAACGCGACCTTCCCCGCATGCCTCGCCGACGACTGGCAGTGCTCGGCGAGCGGGGTCGTCGACGAAATCCACTTCTGGGGATCGTGGAAACACGGTGACGTAGGCCAAGTCTCCTTCAACATTGAGATCCTCGAAGATCTGCCCGTTGGGCACCCTCAAAACCCGTATACGTACAGCATTCCGGGTGATGTCCTGTGGAGTTGGGATGGGACAGGCGACCTCGTGACCGTGACTATCAACCCGCCCACGCCGGAGGGTTGGTACGATCCAGCCACCGGCGAGGTCTTGGAGGACGATCACATCGAGTACTTCCAGCACAACCTGACGAACATAGGCGATCCGTTTCTTCAGGATCAAGGGACGATCTACTGGTTGAAGATCTGTGCGGACGTGGTCGGTTCTGTTACGCAGCAGTGGGGTTGGAAGTCGTCAACGGTTCATTTCAACGACGACGCCGTGTGGATCTCGCAACCTCCCGACGATTTCTGGCATGAGATGTACGAGCCGGAGATCGTGCTCCCCCCAATCAACAACAACTTCAGTATCGCGCTTGACGAGATGGGAATGATCCTCTTCGGCGGCGGCGGCGGTGACAGCCAGCCTTACGGGCAAGGCTGGTACTACTACCCCATGGAAAACTGGTGGAACATCTGGTTCTACGACCACCCGTTTGATGACCAGCGGTTCAAGACCATCGATGTGTGGTTCGAAGTGATGAAGCTGAACCCGACGGCGCCCTCCTGGTTCGAGTTCGCGGTGAATTGGTCGACCGATTTGTGGTGGATGGACGGTCCTGGAGATCGGCCACCTCTGCCGGGCGAAGATGAGATGCTCTACATAGGGCGTGAGATCCTGATTGGCGGACCGGACGTTCAGGGGTTCTTCCAGTTTCCATACGAGATCTTGGCGTACAACCCGGAGTGGGTCTCCATCGATGTGCGCGGCGAGAACTTCATGATCGAGTTTGGCGAGATCCTGCACGATTGCGTCGGCGGAGCTCCGCAATCGCTTGATCTGGCATTCGTGATAAACGGCGGCGAGCAGCGCGGCGCGTGCTGCTGCACTGACGGCATGTGCCTCGACAATCTCACGGAGGCTGAGTGCTTGGACACGGCAACGTGTACGTGGGTGGGTCCGGGGTCGACTTGCCAGCTCTTTACCTCAGCCTGTTGTTTCACTGACGGGTCATGCTTGAATGCCGACCCCACTTGCTGCGTTCCCTTGGGCGGCTCGGCTTCACCGACCGGCGCGGGGGTGTGCGAAACCGACGTGAGCGGCAACAACGTGGACGATGCGTGCGAGTACTTGGACAACGTCGTTTGCGAGCCCCAGCCGCCAAACCACCCGTCCAACTACTGGTACACGGTGACGCCGGATACGTTCGGTCGCTGCGACTTCCACGTGCGGGTCTACGACCCCGATCCGGCCAATTACACATCCTGGAGCATCAACCCGAATCCAAATGTGGTTGGTGACACGTGGCAGTTTCTGGTCCATCAAGTGGGCGCCGACTGGTGGGCTTCGTGGTGGGATTCGGATGCGGGTTGCACCAACGCTTTCTTCGGTCCGACGACCTTTAGCTTCACCAACGACAATCCCAGCACCTGGGGGGGCTGGACGACTACGATCAGCAACAGCTCGGATCCAAACAACGGCGTTGTCGATTCGTGGCAGAACCACCCGGGGCAGCCGGACGGCCTCGGCTATCGCGTCCACGTACCTGAGGAGCAGCCTTGCCCGCCGCAAGGTGTGATCTGCGAGCCCCAGCCTCCAGACCATCCGACACAATACTGGTATGAAGTTTCGTACGCGGGCTTTTGCGACTTCCACGTTCGGGTCTACGATCCCGATCCCTGCAACTACTCAAACTGGGTTGCCCCTGCGAACTGGGTGACGGATGTTCACTATGTGGAGGCCTACGGCGAATGGTGGGCTTCGTTCTGGGATCCCACCGACGGGTGCAAGAACGCAGTGCAGGACTGTTTCACGTTCGGGTTCGACAACGCCAATGCGAGCGTGTGGGGAGACTGGGCGATTTCCGTGGGCAACAGCCCCGATCCGCACGACCCGCGCCCGTGGGCGATCGTCGACACGTCGACGAACCACTCCGGTGATCCGGACGGCGAGGGATATCGGGTTCACGTTCCGTTTGGTTCCGCGTCGCAGCCCAAGTGGGTGCAGGCGCCGGACATGAGCGTTCTGGGCATGGACGTAAGCGCCTCGCGACACCCAATGTTTGAGCACTACTGGCTCGCCGACGACTATGAATGCACCGCGACCGGCGAGGTTACGGAAATCGTGATCTACGGATCGTGGCGTTTCGACGTCTACCCTGTCGGCATATTCCCGCCCGGATCGCCGGGTAGCAGTGCCTTCGATCTGGCGATTCATGCGGATCTACCGGCGGATCAGAGCCCAACCGGTTACAGCATGCCTGGTGCGGTCCTCTGGTCGAACACGTACATGCCGCTGGATTTTGAACCGGACGCATTCCAGGTCGAACTCTGCGCCGATGGCCTTGAGGAGGGTTGGTACGAACCGACCTACCCGGATTCCGGACTGATGTTCCCAGGGGACAGCGTTTGTTGGAAGTACACCTTCCCCGTTGGATTCACCCAGCAGGGCACGCCGGGTCAGCCCATCACATACTGGGTCAGCCTGCAGGCCGCGCCCATGCCCCTGGGAATGGAACCCGCCGTCTTCGGCTGGAAGAGTTCAATCGACCACTGGAACGACGACGCGGTCTACTCCTGGCGCACGCCATTTGATTCGCCGCACTTCGACTGGTTCGAGATTGTGTATCCGCCCACGCACCCGCTGTATCCGTTACCGAATGGACACCCTTACGCGGGCGACTCGGTCGATCTGGCGTTTGCGATCATGGCTGCAGAGCCAGCCTGCATCACGGCGGCGGATTGCGCCGACTTGGTGGATAACGCGACGGGCGGTCCACCACCAGACGGCATCACCGACGACGTCTGTATTTGGTGGGAGTGTCTTGCGGGATCCTGCCTGGCCACCGACCTGGCCTACCCGTCCGACATGGGCGGCCCGTTGGGTGCCTGCCCCCCAGACACGTTTTGCAGTCTTGCTGACGCATTGCACGCCCTGACCTGCTTCGCCGGCACCAACAGCTGTGACCCGATCAACACCGACGCGGGCGGTCCTCTCGGCGATTGCGCGCCGGACGGCTTCTGCAACCTTGCGGATGCATTGCACGCCCTGACCTGCTTCGCCGGCAACAACACGTGCTCGTGTGGCCCGTCGCCGGAATTCCCGTCCGAGCCGAACGTGGTCGGTAAGACGCGTCTCAATGCGGTGGCTGATCGTCGAACAATCATGCCCGGTGGCGAAGTCCAGGTGCGGGTATTCATGAGCGAGGCGCAGCCGGACTTCAGAGCCTACCAGTTGCACACCGCGACGAGCGGCGGTCGCGCCGGTAGTCTCGATCTGGTGAACATCACAATCGAGGACCGCGAGGACTCGGCCCTTGCGGGAGCGGCTGACGCGTTCGAAGCCTTCAACGTGGCAAACGGTCAGATGCTCAGCGGCCTGTTCACGGGAAAGGTCGCCACGAAGCGCATGCGATACCTAGCCACGTTCAACTACCGCGCGTCGCCCGACGCCGTCGGCACGTTCGTGGTCGATTTCGCCCACGACGAGGCCAATGGCGGCCAAACGTTCCTGGTTGGCGCGGAACAGACTGACAAGATCGAGATAGTTCACACGAGCCCAGCTGCGATAACCGTGGCCCGTGATTGTGCCACGGAGACTCGGTAGCGGCGCAGAGAATATCGGTGGTGACCGCAACGTTGTCGAGAGTCTCGTCGAAGAAGAGCTGTCGATCAGGCGAGGAGGTCAAGGACCGCGCCAGCCTGTTGCTGGGCGATCTTGAGTGTCTTGATGCCGGCGGCGGTCAGAGTCTTGGCGCGGGCGAGGAGGCTTGTCTCCTGAGCGAAATCGGTATCCTGGATTAGGCTGCGCGCTTCTGAGAGTTGAGCGAGGGCGACGTCGGTGGAACGCGATTGCGGCCCCAGCGTATCCTTCTGGTAAGAGCCGACGGTGCCTTGGACGGTTGTGACATCGGTTATCGCGCTGTCGATGGCGGTCGAGGCCGCGGCGAAGTTTCCGCTGGACATGCTGTTGGCGGCGCCGCTCTTGAGCGATTGGACGGATGCCAGCGCGGATGCTATCTGCGCCGCAGCTTGGGAGTTTCCGTCATTGGGGAGGTTGAATCCGTCGAGAGAGGCGGTCGCGTCGGCGCCGATGCGCTCCATGCTGGAGACGATGGAGTCGATTTGAAGTTGGTTGGCGGCGACCTCTGCTTGGCTCATCGCCCCGCTGTTTGCACTGGAGACGACCAGCCCTTTAAGTTCACTGGCGAGGGCGGACATCTGCCCCACGTGGCCATCGGCGATGTTGGCGTTGGCGTCGGCGCGCGCGATGCTGCGACTCTGCGCCTCCAAGGCCTTGATCTCTGCGGAAAGGCGTTCGGCGGAGATCAACGCGGCTGGCCCGTCCTTGCCGGAGTTGATCTTCTTGCCGGTCGCCAGCTTCCGCATAGAGCCGTTGAGGCTGTCCTGGTTGCGATTTAGCTGGAACCTCGCGCCCATCGCGGTGGTGTTTGTTAATGCTGAAATCATACTACATCGACTCTCGGATATGTGCGCCCGCGGGTCAAATTGGGCTTGCGAAATCCGCGCAATCGAGTTGCGTTGCGGATGCGGCGTTCAATTATGGGCCGCACCCAGCGTCCATAGCCGTTTCGACGATTACGTCACTCCTGCGAGAGCTCGATGCCGCAGGGTAGTGAGAATGTGACGCGTGCGGGCTGGCCGCAGGCGAAGTCCGTTCCGAGATCGAAGGTAACTTGGCCTACGTTGTTGGGCGGGTTCACGCCGTCGTGGAAAATGACCTCTCCGAAATCGATTTGGTCGTTGCATTCAAAGACGACGAGGCCCTCGTTGCCTGCTTGGAGGGTGATCGGAATGCAGCCAAAGATGGGGATACACGGGTGGATAACCACCGGCCCTACATCGCCGGTCAGGGACACGGTGACATTGATGGTGTTGCCCGATCCCGGTCCGGGATTGGTGCCAGTGCCGGTCATGACCGGACAGATCAGTGATCCGGTGAAGGCGCGCTGGAAGCCGCCCCAATCGTGGTAGTCGACGTCGCCGTCGCCGTCAAAATCGAATAGGACGCACTCGGGCGGGTCGACACCGTCGTAAACGTCCACGCAATCCTGGAATGCGTCATAGTCGGCAAGATCGACGTCGGTGTCGTTGTCGGCGTCTCCGAGATTCTCGCATTCATCGGGAATGGTGTTGGCGTTGTCGTCCGGCGAGGTACCGTCTTCTATGTCGCACAAATCCGGTAGTGCGTTTTCGTTGCAATCGTCGAAGGGCGCCGCAAAACAGCTGCCGTCGACGCACTGCTCTGTTCCGTTACACGGGACGCTGTCGTCGCAGTCTTCGGGAATGAAACAGTCCGGCTCGACGATGGGGATCAGCACCTCCACGGTATCGGCCGTCTTGAACATGCCAAGGGTGACGGTGACTTCTTCCGGTGGCAGGTCTGTCTCGAATCGAAAGTTATAGGCTGTTCCCCAGCGGATGGCGTTGGCGTCGGGGTTAATGTTGAACGTTTCTGTGGACCACGTGACTGCGCCGCCGGACACGTCGACCGGCCAGGGATCATTCGAGTATGTGGGCGCGTGCGCCTCGGGCGCGTGGTGGGGCGGCGCGTGGAATTCGATGTTGCTGACGGTTGCGCCCGCGGGGAGGGGAACACTGATCGAATTGATGGCGCGGTCCAGGTTCATGTTGTAGACGATGAACTCGTAATGCCATTGGTCCCCGCCGATTGGTGCGGCTTTGGATGCGAGCAACGCGCGCCCGTCGACGAAGGGCTCGGGCTCGACAAAGTACACGTCCGCGCCTTCCCATGCCGACAGCGCCGGTGTTTCGCTGATCGTCGCGCCCATGTCGGTGAAGGTGTAGACACCGAACTGATCGGGTGGGCTGACGCCGACTTCTCGGTAGGCGACGTTGTTGTGCATGTTTTGGGCGTTGAAGGCGTCGGTATCGGTGA
The DNA here is from genome assembly GCA_029260155.1 of Phycisphaerae bacterium. Classification (GTDB taxonomy): domain Bacteria; phylum Planctomycetota; class Phycisphaerae; order UBA1845; family UBA1845; genus OFTM285. The sequence continues at coordinate 28,697 of JAJDDU010000324.1, forward strand.
ACTCGTGGGGGCCGACGTACTGGGCTTCGCTGAAGTAGCGAGCGCCGGGGTTAAGGCTGGGTGTCAGGTCCGTGTCACTCACTTGCAAGCGATGCGAGATTCCGTTGTGTGTGTGGCTCCGGTGGTCACGCGAGGGAAAGTTCTGGGTGGAGCAAGGACTCCCCGCGAGATTCGCGCCGGCCGGGATGACGCCGGTATAGGGGTTGGCCACCCCGCGTGGACCGAGGCCGCACTGGCCCGCGTTGAGTGAACTACTGTAGGGATCGGAACAGCCAACGCCCAACTGGGTTGAGCTGCCGCTAGATTGGCATCCGAAGCCGCAGACGTTTCCTTGCAAGGCACTGAAAGCGTGCTTGATCCACGAATAGCCGATGTGTTCGAATCGCTGGGTACCGCTCACGGTTTGCAAGCGATAGAGGTTCATGGCGATCATCGGGTGATCGACGTCGGGTAGGGCGAACCAGTTGTAGGGGGCGTCACCTTTGTTGCACGACACCGTGCGGATGGACAGGCCGACGGTTCCGCTGCCGACGGTACCGGCGCGTCCGAATTGCGTCGTATTCGACACCTCGCCCACGATGACGTCGGGGCCTGGCGATGGAAACCCGCCCGGCAACTCGGCTGGTGGCATCGGGATGAGTTCCCCCGTGTCGGGCGCGAACGTGTACCCTTGTTGCGCGGTTGGACCCCGCGCGGAGTCGTCCTTCGGTTGGGAATGAACGGGTTGTTCGGCGCAGATCGCGTGCGGAACGGTATCCGGCACGCCTGCGAGAATCAAGATCGCAAGCCACGTGAGTCGCACTTCTCATCCTCCTGTTCGACAGCGAATCCTGTACTTGGCGGTCGCCTCGTCCTGATCAGCCGTCCGCACCATTGTAGCGAGTTTGTCGGGCGATGTGCAGGGTCTTTCGGTCCAAATGGAGGCGTCGGGGCAAGTCCGGGCTTGTGGAAATGTTATCTAGCCGCACGTCAGCCGACGGTTTTAGACGAATTCTGACAGCTATGGGACGAAAGATATAGGTAGTATACTGCGGCATTGTGGTCGCTTGTCGATGGGACAATAGCTGGGGAGTTTCGCCCGTACCGGACGTACACCGTTGGAAGTGCCTGACCCCCACGACACTTGTCACTGAGCTCCTAAGGAGAAAACGTATGGAATCTAGTCGTTGCAACGCGGTTTGTTTGTCTTTGGCGATGGTGTTCTCTTCATCGCTCGCGTTTTGCCAGGATCTTGGTGCGGCCTCGAAGCGCTCCCCGCAGGACGTTCTCTCGGCTGTTCCCGGCGACGCCTGGGCGGTGCTGTGCATACCGAGCGTCAAGCGTTTCGACGAGCGACTCACGGCGCTTGGCCAACAGTTGCAACTGCCGATGACGCCGAGCATCGGCTTGGCCCGCATGATGGTGGGGATCATGGCTGGTTTCGATGACAATGGCGGGCTTGCGGTGGCTGTCCTGCCGGTCGGCAACATGGCCGAGGTCGGTGGCTCGGTTGTCGGATTTCTTCCGACCACCGATTACAACGCGCTGGTTGGCCAGCTGAGTCCGGAGATCGGGGACGACGGCACGGCCACCGTCAATATTCAGGGTCAGAAACACTACGTCGCGCAGTTCGGCAAGTTCGCAGC
>JAJDDU010000325.1 GCA_029260155.1 Phycisphaerae bacterium
CATCAGCGCAGCCGGCACAGTGAAGGAGCAACTCCTCGCCGTACTCGACCGCCTACGCCCCGCCGCGTGACCAAAACCAACCCGTTTTATGCAACGCTGGGGTCAACCCTTTCTTCTGTGCTTCGCACATTGCATTCAACGATAAAACACACTTCTCCAGAGGGTTCTTTTGGGACAATCTCTATTGTGCCAGACCTGAAGAGATTGCAAAGTTCCGAGCTATATTTCTTGACCTTTCACATGCCCCCCTGTTAGTCATTTCGGGCCCGGTCGGTTGCGGCAAGTCGACCTACGTTCTTCACAAGCTGGAAGCGCGCACTGAGGGCCAATCACCGACATGCACCGGACTTCGGCTAGACTTGAAGCGACTTACGTCTCAATTACTTAGACTCACTCCCCACAATGCGCCAACGAGCCCGCTCGAATTCGAAGCAATTCGTTCGCGTGTTGCGGCAATTGTGTTTCGTGAGATGTTCAGTCTTCTCCGAGAGGCAATGCTTTGTAGCCTCTCCGAATTACCGTTTGCTGATCTTGAATACGAGGCGATACGCCTCCAGATCCGTCCGTTAGAGGAATCAACCGCTTCCGCGCCCCTACGCGGCACAAATGAAGCGCGTATTACGCAGACCCTTGCGGCACTGTTGGCGATGGTGCAAGACACGAATCTTGCGTTCGAGCTAAGGCACACTACTGCCGTTGCGCAAAACAGTCTGTCGTCGAATGAGCAATTCAAGTTGATTCTAGCCCAGCTGTACGCTCGCCCAAACGACGTTCGCCGCCTAATCGGACGCTACTCTGAGGAGTCCGAAGAGACTGACCCGGAATACTGGTGTGCTGCAATCGGGCAACTGTCCAGATCGACGCCTGTTGTCATAGCTGTTGACAACGCCGATGTTATTCCGTTTACATTGCAACAGCATATCCTCCAATGTGTGGACGACTTGTCCCGGTCGCTGGCGACCAAGGGAGTGCCTGTGCGATTTGCGATCACTTTCAGAGACGAGAACATACCAACTTCCATGTATCGTGAACATATGACGCCCCCGAAGCACATTCAGCTGTCACAAGCTGCAGTGGGCCTAGCCCCAGAAGACGACAGCGGCGATTTTGCGGCCCTCCCTCTCAGTGGCAGGACTCTCGCTGCCATCCTCTCTCGTAGGTTGCTCTTCGCGGTTCGCCAAGTGTCCAAAGGGATACCAGGAGAGCATCGCCACTATCTAGCCGAGTTCGCACGTCTTGTGAGAAGGACTTGGATAACACAGTACAAGTCGATTGATGATCGGTCTCTCAGCAAGCCGCACATAGATCTTGTTGGGCTTACGAATGAGAGCATCCGGCTGGCTCTGGAACTGACAATCGATGCGACATTTGAACGGCTTGAGTGGGCATTGGGGCGCAAGACGGTTCGTCCAGTACCCAGGGCATCCGTCTTTGCCCTGCGTCACGAGGTGATCGACTGGCTTTTTGATCGGGACCCTGCAGGAAGACAGCTGATCGAGTGTTTTAGGGATGAGCACGAAAAAGTCATTAAGGAAGTCCATCCATGCGAAGTGCACAGACTATTGCTGACGTACTTAGCGCGACTAGTTCGCCGTTACGAATCGCGTACGAGGAAAACTGCGCGAGTTCCGATTGGGGCTCTAGAGAAGCTGTTCGAAGCCAGGTTTGGCATTACACGAGATAGCCTTCGCGACGCCATATTCTTCCTCTATCACCCTGAAAACTACGAAAGGGAGTTTGTGTCGATCTTCTCCGGTGGACATATATGGAGTCCTCAAGATATTGAGAGTGCTCACGAACTTGCAATAACCAGGCGCGGGCTCATCCTCATCCACCGCGTGTTGCAAACACCGGAGTATTGGTCACGGTTGCTGCCGGGTGGAGGGCGACTGCAACATCTTGACGAGTCCACGGTGAAGACAAATGCCGCCTTGCTCGCGGCGATTGCTGAAGGCCCATTCAAGAGTGCCGCACACAGCCATGCCAACAGTTGGCGCCGTCTGGTGATAGAGCGACATGCGATACCAGCGAGCCACGATGAGCGACCGTTCGCGAAGTTTCAACACCAGTTCGCGCTTGGCGATCGGTTCTACATGGAGCGCGTCGCCACCTCGCACGGCAGATATGCGCTCGAGTTGTTCAAGCTGGCGGGCAGGAGACGGTCTACTGTATCGTCCTCCCCACGCGCAGAACTGATGGGTTTGTTGGGCAAGTACTTGGTAGCCGACCCGCCCTATTTTGGTGAAGAGCAATACAAGGACTTGACAGCAATCGTCGAAAAGTTTCGCAACGGTCTGGGTTTAGTTATAGACAAGAAGATCCTATTCGACCTAATGAGCGCTATTCTCATATTTACGATCGAGAGTGACCGATTTGTGCGGTTGCGCGGCGCAACAACTGACGAAATAGGGGAGCACTGGGAGGAATTGCGACGGCATGCGCTCGTTGGTGTTCCCGCCTACGGAGTATAGTTATGAATACGTTGACATTCGCCCAGGATTTGGCGTCGAATCGGGCGATCGATCTAGCTATTGGAGGATTCATTGCGATTTGTTCGTCATTCTGCACTTCGATAGTGTTGCACCGGCGGGACGCACGTGAACGCAAGTGGCGTCACAAGGTCGAGCGACCGAAGGATGAATTGCTCGGATGGTGCGAAGCGATCAGTAGAGTATGTGCGGCTTTCGTAGTAGGCGAAAAACTGGAGCCCGAAATTGTGAGTGCTCTTGGGCGTTTTGTGCGTGCCGAGGCGGCCGCCAAGACAGTCAGTTCGAACGAGTGGGGAATTGCAGATCCGCGCAAGGCCGTCGAGGATCTGCATCGTATGGTGCGCGGGGTTCTCACGTTGGAGCGTGAAGAACGCGACAAGGCCGTTACGAGGATCGATGGTAGGTGCGCTGCTCTAGCGCAAGGAATCATGAAGTCATGTCCCTCCTGAGTGATTCGTAGAGCTTGTCAAGAAGGGACTTGGAGCTATGGTGTGTTGGTCCACCGATTCGTGCGCCGGGCGGCGGAATGCTCGTAAGGCGTTCCGTTGCAGGTTGTTATACTATGCTCCAGCGAAGTCTGGAGGCAACATGACCGAACAGAAGAATCCGCCCAGGATCACGCTCCCACCGGGCTGGCCGCTGCGTGTCAGGTCCGCCATGTTGTACGTTATCTCCTTGTCCCAATACGCCACGGCGTTCACGCGTAGTTGGGCCGTCAACAGCCCCATCGCGCGGGTGCGGCTCAAGGCGGAAAACGACAGGCTCCGGCAGCATGCAGCTCTGCTCACCGAGGAGATCCGAATCAAAGATGCCCGCATGAAGTCAATCACTCCGCACAAGCGACCTCACTACGCACCCATCGAGCGGATGGCCATTCTCGAGTTGCGCGCTGCACGGGCTTGGTCCGGGAAACAGACCGCCGATGTGTTCCTGGTGACAGCGGCCACCATCGCGTATTGGATGAAACGCATTGATGAGGAAGGCTCCGATGCCCTCGTGCAGATTCGCGAGCCCGCGAACAAGTTCCCGGAGTTGGTGCGCCATGCCGTGCAACGTCTCAAGATCCTGTGTCCGGCTCTGGGCAAGGTCAAGATCGCCCAGATACTGTGCCGCGCCGGACTGCATCTTGGTGCAACGACGGTCGGACGAATCCTCAAGGAACCGCCACGTCCGGTGCCACGGAAATCAGGCACATCGACCGGTCGTGTGGTGACTGCAAAGAGGCCGAATCACGTCTGGCACGTTGATCTGACCGCCGTGCCCGTGGGCGCTGGATTCTGGGTGCCGTGGCTGCCGTTCGCGC
>JAJDDU010000326.1 GCA_029260155.1 Phycisphaerae bacterium
GTCAAGATCAGAACGCGCCCGCCAAGGAGCAGGTCAGACAAGGTGGGCGTCAATAAGATGAAGGACATGATAGACGCGCGATTGAGTGCGGTGGGTGCATCTCATCCCGACCTCTTCGATTCCGACAAGACATGCGATGCACTGATTCGACTCACCGGTGGACAACCCAAGGAACTCATGACGTTCGTGCGCGAAGGCATCGTCACTCATGGCCTCCCCATCACCGCGGATTCTCTTGAACGCGTCCGCCTCGAAGGCCGCCGCGAATACGCCCGTTTTCTCCGCGACGACCACCGGGCCGTCCTTCAAACCGTTCGCGCCAATGGGAAACTCCCGCGCAGCGAAAAGAACGAGCGGATTGTCCGCGAGCTGATCGACAGCCGCGCGGTCCTTCAATATGTGAATGACGACGAATGGTACGGCCTCAACCCGCTGATCGAAGACCTCGTTCCCAAACCGTCCGCGCAGACGAAGCGCCGGTCCAAATGAACCCCGCGCCCGACAAACACGATCTACCTTTCGAGACGGCCAGAATGGCTGCCGAGCTCGAAGCAGTTCGCCGTGTTCTCGAATACGCGCAGGGGCAGTTTTCTCTCAGCATCGCCGTCTGCAACAGTCCCGCCCTTCGCGATCACCTGATTGCAAAACTCCAACACCCATCAACCTCCGTTCGGGTCGTCCACGTCGCAAGCGAATGTTCCGACGTACTTTCAGATGTCCGCAGCGACACCAAAGACACGGGTCAAGAAGCGATTTTCATCGTCGGCCTCGAAACCATCATCAAATCCGATGGCGGGGACGAATCCATCCTTCAATCCCTCAACGCCTCGCGCGAGCTTTGGGCCAAAACCCTTCCCGTTCCAGTTGTTCTTTGGGTGCCCGACTTCGTCGCCCGCCGCCTCATGGCCTTCGCCCGAGACTTCTGGCGATACCTGAGTCACCGCTTCGAATTCGTCGCAGATACGGGAGCAGGCACGGCTTCTGAATCGCAGCACTACTTCGGCGACATCGCTATGGCGGCGTCCCTCAGCGAAGACGAAAAGCGATTCCGCATCGCCGAGTTGCAACAGCGCATCAACTCCGTTGGTGACGAACCAAGCGGCAGCCTCCGGTCGCATGTGTTTGAATGGCTGAACGAATTGGCCTACCTCCATTACGTCCTGGGCGGCCTCGACAAGGCCGAGGAGATGCTTCGCAAGTCACTCGATGTCGAGACGAAGCTCGGCCGGCTCGAAGGCATGGCCAGCGACTACGGTAACCTGGGCCTGATCCACCGAACGCGAGGCGACATCGACAAGGCCGAGGAGCTGTTCCGCAAGTCGCTTGAGATCGAGGAGAAGCTCGGCCGGCTCGAAGGCATGGCCAGTCAATACGGCAACCTAGGCCTGATCCACCAAACACGCGGCGACCTCGACAAGGCCCGGAGCATGCTCCACAAGGCGCTCGCCATAAACGAGAAGCTCGGCCGGCTCGAAGGCGTGGCAAGCGACTGCGGCAGCTTGGCCCTGATCCACGAAACGCGCGGCGACCTCGACAAGGCCGAAGAGATGCTCCGCAAGGCGCTGGATGCTTGGGAGAAGCTCGGCAGACGAGACGGCATGGCCATCGCCTTCGGCAACCTGGGACTGCTCCACCGATCGCGCGGCGACCTCGACAAGGCCGAGGAGATGCACCGCAAGGCACTTCAAATAAACGAGACACTCGGTCGGCTCGAAGGAACGGCGAGCCAATATGGCAATCTGGGCCTGATCCACCAGGCACGCGGGCACCTCGATAAGGCTGAAAAGATGCTCCGCAAGGCGCTCAAGATCAACGAGAAGCTCGGCCGACTGGAAGGTATGGCCATCCAATACGGCAACCTGGGTGTGATCCACCAAACGCGCGGCGAATTCGATAAGTCTGAGGAGATGTTCCGCAAGGCGCTAGATATCGACGAGAAGCTCGCCCGGGCCCGAGGTATGGCGATCCATTACGGAAACTTGGGACTGCTTCACCAAAAGCGAGGCGACCTCGACAAGGCGGAGTCGATGTACCGCACGGCGTTCGAAATCGACGAGAAGCTCGGCCGGCTCGAAGGCATGGCCAACCACTACGGCAACCTGGGTTCGGTGGCTGAACAGCGCGGTGAACTTGCCGAAGCCCGTGCCCTGTGGATCAAGGCACGCGACCTTTTTGAGCAGATCGGCGTGCCTCACCGGGTTGAACAAACGCAAGACAACCTCGACGCCCTGCCTCCCGACGATCCGAAATAACGCACAAACATCGCCCCCCAACGCCCCCGTACACGGGTGGCCGTGCCATTCTCTCGATGCACAGATCAGACCTGTAGTTATTACCATGCGGGGATGCTGCGCGCAGAACGAATCGCCAACAGTTCCAAGAACGCCCCGCACGGAGCGACCAATGGCATCAACTCATGCGCAACACCAACCCAAACCAAAACCGCCAAAACCTCGCTCCCGGCCCGGAAACGCCGATTCCGTCGCCAACCGACAACGCGGAATTACCAAACGAACCCATCTTGCAGCTACACTGCAATCTTCGCCATGGCGCCCGGCATCGGGCCGGAGTCCACGGCACGCGGGCGACGGAGCGGCTCGCCAATCGTGCCCCTCACGCCCCGAGCGCTCATCCACGGCTTCCAGCTCGCGGATCAGAACAGATGCCTTAACTCGCTATTCCCGTGGCCCGATACCACGATGGGGAACTCCCGAACCGACGCCCCGACGCCAAGGATCAGCCCAATAATGACGAGCCCGTTGCTAAAGCGTATCCCCCGCGAAGCCATCCAACCCGGCGACTGCCTTCCCGGACGTCTCGTAGACCACCTCGGGAAGACCCTCGTCCCCGCGGATGAATACGTGACCGCGCAGCACCTTGCCCGACTCGATCGCTACGCCGTGTCCGGTCTCTTCGGTGGCGAGGATTGGGCGGACGATTTCCTGGTCATCGCCACCGCACCCGGCCAAGCGCGTCGCGCCGCGCAGACGATGCGCGTCGACCAACTGTGCGTCGGCACGCGCCTACCGGAGAACCTCCACGATCGCTCCGGCGTCCTTCTTCTAGCTGCCGGCACCGAGATCACACAGAGGTTTATCCAGCTTTTGGAACGGCGCAACGTCGTCAGCGTCACACTCGGGTTTCAGGCGGCGACGGAAGAGCCGGAAGAGTGCCGACGGGATCGCGGCGATCGTCTCGACGCGCGGCTCGCCGGCATCATCGCTCAGCCCATCCCCATCCAGCTCATCAGCCGGTTTGAACGGCCGAGGTTGTCAATTGCGAGTCTAAGGGCCGAAGCCGAGCGCGGATTGGAAATCCATGCCACCACCAGCGACCGCATCATCGAAACCTGCCAAAAGGCACGCAGCGGGCGGAAGACATCCAGCGATGCAGTGCGTGAACCAATCGCCGAGTTTGTCAAGATGGTCTCTCAAGACTTCGACCTCTTGCCGCTGATCGTCAGCTGCCACACCCCGGCCAACGAGTATTTGTTCAGCCACTGCGTCAACGTCTCCCTGCTCAGCATGTCCATCGCCGCCCAAATCGGCTGGCCTCAAGACCGCATCGCCGACATCGGACTAGGGGCGCTCCTGCACGACGTGGGCATGTTGAAGGTTCCCGAGACGATCCGGCTTGCCCCGCGAGCGATCACGCCGGAAGAACGTGAGCAGGTCGAAATCCACCCCTACCACACCCTCGAATTACTCGATGGAGTCAAGGGCTTGCCCACGGTCGCAAAATACGTCGCCTACCAAGTGCACGAGCGATGGAACAGCAGCGGGTATCCCAACCGTCGCTCAGGCGCGGAACTTCATCCCTATGCCCAAGTGGTCTCCATCGCGGACGCTTACGCCGCCATGACCCGTACGCGCCCCCACAGACCGGCGGTCTCGCCGTACGACGCGTCGACGAAAATCCTCCGCTCGGTCGCCGAGGGCGCGTTCGATCGTCAATTCACGCGGGCGTTTCTCGACGCGATCTCTCTGTTCCCGGTTGGCAGCTACGTCGAGTTGACCGGCGGAAGTTACGCCCAGGTGCTCCGGGCCAACCCCGGCATGCACACCCGACCGATCGTCGAAGAGTTGTCCGTCGACGGCGCTCGCACCGGACACATCGTGAATCTGGCCGAATCACATGATATTCAGGTAGTTAACGAAGCCGAAGCGCCGCACACACGCACACCCGTCGTGTCGTCGGGTTGAGCAGGCTACAGTCGGCGCCCGCGGCGCGTCCGGAACTTGCTACCAAGTGTCTTCTTGGGAAGCACCTTGGCTGGCGAGGCGCCACCGGCGGCGCTTGAGGTCGGCATGGCTGAGCGCGACGGCGCGGCTCTTTCCGGTTCGCGCGCGAAGTCTTCGCGCGGCGGGCGAGCCACGAAGCCGTCGTACTTGATCTCTTCGATCTGCTTGTTGATGAGCATCTCGATCTGAGTGATCTCTTTGCCTTCCTCGGCCGTGACGAAGGTAATCGCCCGACCACGCGCCCCCATGCGCGCCGTCCGACCGATGCGGTGAACGTAGATCTCGCTGTCCTGCGGGATGTCGTAGTTGAAGATGTGCGTGATCGCGGACACGTCGATGCCCCGGGCAGCCAAGTCCGTCGCGACCAACAGCTTGATCTGGTGCCGGCGAAAACGCGCCATGACCTTCTCACGCTTGGCTTGCACGAGGTCGCCGTGGATCTCCACGGCGTTGATCCCGTCGGCGTGCAGCTTCTTGGCAATCTTGCGGGCACCGTGTTTGGTGTTGCAGAATATGATGGCCAACTCCGGCTGTTCCTCTTTGAGGACCGCGCGGAGAAGGCGGTACTTGTCGAAAGGCGCCGCTGTGCAATAGAACTGATCGACTTCATCGACGGTGATCTCGTCGCGCGAGACGTCGATCTCCACCGGGTTGCGCATGAACTGACGAGCCAATCGGTTGACGTCGTCCTCGATGGTCGCCGAGACGAAGATGGTCTGATGAGGTCCGCGAACGCGCCCCAGAATCTGCCGGATGTCATCGCGGAATCCGATGTCGAGCATGCGGTCCACTTCATCCAGGATGGCGATCTTGACGTCGTCGAACCGGAGGATGCCGCGGTTGAGCAGATCGATCACCCGACCGGGCGTGCCTACCACCATCTGCGTCCTGCGCCCGAGAAGGTGCACCTGCGTGCTCACCTTCTGCCCGCCGTAAACGGGGACGATGTGCAGATCCGTGTCGTGCGCCAGCCGCTGCAACTCAGCCACGACCTGCACCGCGAGCTCGCGCGTCGGACACAGGCATATGGCCTGCAACCGACCGGCGGGGTCGACCAACTGAAGCGCGGGCAGTCCAAACGCGGCAGTCTTGCCCGTGCCTGTGCGGGCTTGGCCGAGAATGTCCTTGCCCTCAAGGGCGGGCGGGATCAACCCGCGCTGGATGTCGCTGGGCTCGGAGAACCCCATGCGACGGAGTGCGCTAAGGAAAGGAGCTTCGATTCCAAGGTCGGCAAATGCTTCAGGCAACGCAGGGAGATTCTTCATAGGATGTCATCGGTGTCCACCTCATTAGCAAGACACCGCACTATACACGCGGCCTTGCTTTCTGTAAACCGGCGCGTGCCCGCCTGGATATACGTGCCCCGCGACGGTGTCAGAATCACCAGTCCTTGCCCAATGTCAGCCACAAGTGCACCAGGTAAGCGAAAATGGGGGCGCTGATCAGCGACCCGACGATGTCGGTGGTCGTAATCTCGCCAAACACCAGAAACGCCACAACAAACCCGATCAGCACCAGGGTCAGCGTGGCAGCCAGCACCTTGAAGAACACGGCCGGAACGAATGGGAGATACTGCCTCATGGCCATCCACATCAGCGGGCATTGCCCGCACACGCTGTACAAGAACGAAGGTGCAGGGTACACGTTTCCGCCTCCACGGGCAAGAACGAACCCTGCGATGATTGTCTCGCGCGGCGGAAGGGTTGACGCAGGATCGGAGTTTGGGTAAGAAACTCTGGGGGCCGTTAGCTCAGTTGGTAGAGCAGCTGACTCTTAATCAGCGGGTCGCAGGTTCGAGCCCTGCACGGCTCATCACCGCTGGATACCGCAGTCTCTCGCACGTCGTCGCCATTACCCTTGTTTTACAGGGTACTCTGAGCGTGCCGCAGCGTGACACCCTTCGCACGTCGCCGCGCGCTTTTGCATGATTGCTCGCCCCAAGTGCGGTTGCCACCACTCGGCGCCGTGTGAAGATTGCTGTTGTAACGATCAGCAGGAATGCCGTAGCAGGCTCAGGGATACGGGCGGCCAACGACGATCGCGACAACACGCCTCCGATGGGTCATGATACGCGAAGCGAGGTACGTCGATGAAGCGATCACGATTCCGCAAGGTGGTGGTGAAGATCGTTCAACCTACCTGTCGGCTCCACCGCCCTCGACCGCTAAGACACGCAAATAGCAACAGTTCGGTGTAGCGTAGACGACATACCGATCCTCAGGTGCCCAGCACATTGTCGTCATCTCTTTGGCAATTCTCGGGAGCGGCGTACCCGCGCCGACCTCGATTCCAGTGGATTCCTCAAACACCTGATGATAGAACGGACCGGAGACGGTGGGCCCTCCCATGAAAGGCATCAATGGGCGCCGAACGCCGTCCCCCGAAATCACCGCAACGAATCGGCCCGAGGGGCTATGAGCAAGCCGCACCGGCTGCTCCCCGGCAGTCTCCACGTGCTGCGCGTCACGCCGGCCGTAACGCGAGATTCCGCCGACCCTTGTGTTGATGCCCCAGCGACCAAGGGTTTCCGTTTGTTCGGCGCATTTACAAACGGCACTGCCAGCTCGTATCCAGTCGTCACCGTTCGCAAGCTCAAACTCGCTGCTGTCGGCCGCAAAGCGGTACACTGATGTTGGTGGACGATCTGTCCTTATGGCGCCGGAATCGCGAAGCTGGTTTCCTTTGTATGTATACAGTCTTGAAGGGGAAACTGCGGGATCGACGAGTTCAAGTTCGCCGCTCTCGGAACCTGGCGACAACACCCCGGACGGGAGTTTCAGGCGAATCAGCAGATCGCCATGGTCCCCCTGCGCTAATCGCAACTCCAGTGTAGCATCGCGCACTTCACACCATGCCTCTGCATTGAAAACGTGTCGAGCTGCCCGCGACTCGCGGTAGCGCGCGAACAACCCCGCAGCGCCGCACACACACAGCACCAAGATGAGAACGCTGCGTTTCACACGTCTTCGCACCCACCAACGTCTAATCATGTGAATCTCCGCGATCATGGCGCGACTGCATGTCAAGACGTCGGTCGGTATCGGTAGTAGCCGCATCGCAGTTTGCCACGCCTCGCCATCGCATGCCCACATCATAGACGATATCCAGAGCGCCCAGAACTCGCCCACAATCGACGCACTGCCGACGTGTGGTGTGATTGCCCCTCAGCCCTCAGCGTCCCGCACCCGCCGTCTTTCGCGCCGACACGCGACAACCTGGCCTCAATGGGCCATGATACCCGCAGCGAGGTATGTCGATGAAGCGATCACGATTCCGCAAGTGGGGCAAGTGGGTGGGGCTGGTGGGGTGCGTGGTTATCGTCACGGTCTTTGCGGTGTCCGTCTGCTGGAGATTGGGCCGCGTGTTTCGCTGTGGAAGCCAGACCGTGATGCTGGCGGTGGGACACGGGTGCTTGATGGTCGGCCACGATGATAAGCCCACTGTCAGCGAATGGTGGGTGGAACGTTCGCGCCCGCAGGCTCCGCGGGTCTACTGGATGCCAGACTATTCGCGTGGAAGTTGGCTGATGTTATCAGCGACGATCATCCCCCTCTGGATTCCGTTTCTCATCGTCGCGATTCCCACTTTGCTCCTCTGGCGCCGCGACCGTCGGCCACCGGCCAACCACTGTCAATCCTGCGGGTACAATCTGACGGGCAACGTGTCGGGGGTGTGTCCTGAATGTGGAACGGAACGGTTGACAACGAAGGCGTAATGACACATGGCGTTTCTCGGTCGCTGGCTTTTCTTCACAATTCTCCAAGCGATAGTCAGTGTTGGCGCGGTTGAGATCATAGTCATCCTCTGGCCTCCGAACCCCGCCGAAATTCTGGCGTACGCGGTTCCCTTTGCATGCAGTATCTGGTCCTCCCCGGTTCTCGGTTTGATCTGGACGGTCCTCTGGTGGGATCGGAGTCGCCGCAAGCCACCGGGTCACTGCCTCACGTGCGGCTACAACCTCACCGGCCTCACCGAATCCCGCTGCCCGGAATGTGGGACGGGGTTTGCGCTGCCTGTCGACAAGGCGTAGCTCACAGCCGCGTGCCACACTCGGGACAGCGTGGCTCTGACAGGCCCTTGAGGATGTAGCTGCAGTGGCCGCAGCGGGTGAGGCCATCGCGTGGAAAGTCGCGACGGGTGCGCCATGCGTAGAAGAGTACACCGCAAGCGACAGGAGCGACGAACTGGGCCGCCACCGCCACTCCCGCGGATATCCAAAACGGCAACAGCGAGTCAAAAACGAAATAGATACTCGTTGCGGCGGCAACGCCAAGCAAACTGCCCAGGACCACCGCCGCAATCACGGTCTTCCATCGCATCCACGCATCATGGGCTGCATTCGCGATGCCCGCAAACGCGCGTAACAAGAGCGCTACAAATCGCAGACCGATCCGCCGCGATGAGGTTGTTTGCGGACGTGTCTTGCCTACGTTGCCACGACCTTCCGCCGTGCGAATATCGCCGACGCAACGATCAGCGGGGGCGCAGTAGCGTGCTCAGCTAGCTTAGGCGATTCGGAACCCGATGCCGGCGCTCGCCTGCGTCGGGCTGCCAAACGTGCGGAGCGCCGCGTGCAGGTCGCCGCCAACGCTGCCGAAATACCCGCCGCGGAGACCACGATGCGGAGCGTAGGGCACGGCTTCGTCCCACTCCCAGACGTTGCCACCCTGATCGAAGGTGCCGTACGGACTCTCGGACAGCCCAAAGAACCCGACCTGCGTGCGCCAGTAGGGGCTACCGATCGTGTAGTTGCCATCGTAGAAACTCGCCGAGTTTCCCGTGTCGCCTTTAGGGTTCCCGTTGTTCGGGGCCGCGTCCGTGCTCGTAGGGTAGTCGTAGTACACACCGCTACCGCCATCGTAGTACGCCGCCTTGTACCACTCATCCTCGGACGGGATCACCCATGTTGCGTCCGGCTCGCGTACGATGGTCTGCAGCGCGGCGTTACTCGTCGCGCCGTCGAGGTCGTAGGATCCATCCTCAGTCGTAGCCAGATTCTGAGGACCTGTTGGCTGGCCGTTGTGCAGCCAGTTGGCGAACCGCGCCGCGTCGCCCCAGTTCACGTAGTTAACCGGGCGGTCGGCCCGGTCGGGCGCCACGCTGTAGCTGTAGCCGCCCGGTGACCCGGTGCGCTGGATCATGCAGCCGCGGCTGGCTAGCCACATGCTCGTGTTGTACAGCCCGTAGGAGTCCTCGTCCGCCACGGCGTTGAGAAACGCCGTGTACTGACCGGCCGTCACCTCGTACTTGCCGATCTGGTACACGTAGTCCACCGCCCCGCAGATGCGGTCCGGACCGAACGAGCCCGCGCCCAGGCCGGAGAGTTCTCCGGTGTTTCCCGGATTCCCGACGGTCACCACGTCGACCACCACGTCTGGCGGCGCGAGCGATCCTGTGAACCCCAACTGGATGTGGGAGTATCCGCCGACCCCTGGGGCCAGCAGGTAAAACAGAGCGAAGTCGATCAGGTCCGTATCGCAGTCCTGGTCGATGTCGCCCAGCGGCCGCCCTTCGGCATCAACCTCCGCGCCGGGGGGCGTGTTGTCGCACACATCGACCGCATCGTCGACGCCGTCGCCATCCACGTCGTCCGCCCGCGCTCCCGAGACGCAGACCAACGCCCCCGCTACTACGGCTGCAATCGTCATGCACTTGCACAATGTCCCACTCTTACTTCGATGAACACGAGTCTTCCGCCGATGCGGTAACCAGCCTAACGAATCCGTCGCCGTGATTCAACCGTGCGGGATAACGAAACAAGCAGCCAGCCAGTATCTATCCGGCAAAGCGTCGATTCAGGCCGCAACGTCTACGTGTGCCGCTTCCGACGCTAGCCGCAAGTGTCCTCGACGGCGGATCGGGAGTCTGGCCGTCCCCTCACCGTCCCGCCCAGGCCGTCTATCGCACCCACACGCGACGACCAACCCGACATCCGCCATGATACGCGCAGCGAGGTACGTCGATGAAGCGTTCACGATTCCGCAAGTGGGCCAAGTGGGTGGGATTGGTGCGGTGCGCGGCGCGTGTGGCGGGGTGGAGCTTCGGTTGCGTCTGCGGCGCCAGGTCTGTCTCGCCGAACTGCGCCGGCGGGATGGACGATTGGTACGTAAGTCCGCACCGAACACCGGAACGATCACACGAGCGAATGCAACGCGCGAAACGGCAGCGGTGGCGCATCATTCGCGACCTTCGAACGTGAGCGTCCAGTCATCGCAGGACTCGCCGTCGTAGTAGCGAACCTCGACCCGGATGTACTGACCCTGGTCTCCGCCGCCCAGGCATGTGTCATTGATGTGGTAGGTGATTGAATCAACCATGCCGGTGCCGTTTACGGAGGAACGAATGGGGGTACCGCAGATGTCATTCCAGACGTAAAGGTCATAATCGGTGCCGGCTGGGGGTGTCAGGGTGATTCGGTGCGTGAGGTCGGCGCAGCAGGTAGAGCACTCGTCGATGCGTAAGCGATACCAGCGCGATGTGCGGCCGGACCAGGTGCCAAACGTAAACCAGTCCGTATTCGGGCACCCGAACCCCATTCTTAGGTCGCCACATACGTTGCCGAGCTGAGACGCGGTTGA
>JAJDDU010000327.1 GCA_029260155.1 Phycisphaerae bacterium
CGAGCGGCGAGCAGCCGGGCTTGCGCGCTGCGTCCCTTAGCTTTTCCAAGCCCCTGCACCAGAACGACTCCGCGCGATCGAACAGGCGATTCCTGCCGAGCCCGCGCGACTGCATGGCTGGCGATGTGGTCCGCGCACCCGCAGGCTGCACACGACGCTGCAACGCCCAGAGCAATGGAAGTCAGTTGTCCAGTCATCTGCACGCCTCCTTCGATACTGCCTGATCTTGCGCGCGCTGGGCGCCCGCTACCCGCTTGACACGGGAGAGATGAAGAGGTTAGAAACCGCTGAATCCGGACCGTTAGGAACCGCCGAAGATTCCCTGAAACCCACCAAAATCGTTGAGGTCCACATCGACGTCGGCGTCAAAATCAAACGTCTCGCAGCCATCGAGGAGGATTCCACCGCCGGGACCGCTCGCGCAAGCTACGAACGCGGCGAAATCGAAGACGTCAACGGCGCCGTCACAGTCGAAGTCGCCGGAGGCGCATTCCGGAAGCAAGCCCGTCGCGACAATCGTGCCGACGAAGCTGATCGTCGCCAAATCCGGAGCGTCGGGGATGATCGGCAAGCTCAGGGCGACGTCGGCCGTCACGGTGACCTCGTCCCCGGCAATCGACAGTGTCCCGCCCATGGCATCAAGAGACTGCACGCCCAGCGCATCCAAGTCGAAAACCCACTCACAGGGAAGCCCCAAAGGGGCGAGAATGAGGCACGGAATCGGGTCGGCGTTGTAGGAGGCGACGCCCGAGGCAAGCGCGGGGACGTCCATGAACTCGAACACATCCACATCGATCGGTATGGGGCCCACCGGCACACCTGGCGTGGGATACATCAGCAGGACGTCTGTCGCGCTGACCGCAACGCCGCCCACCCCGAGATCGAGGAAAACCTCGAGGTCGTCCACAAGTTCGAAGGCGAAGTCAAACAGGTTGGTCTGCGTCGGCGCCACAGCAGCGTCCAGATCCATGAGGATCCCACCGGAGATGGCGCTGACGGCTGAATCGCATGTCTCCCCAATGCACACTTGAAAATCAGCCGACGAAAGCGTCGAATCGATCGTCAACAGAATAGGCAGCGTGGCCTGCGCCTGCGTCACAACAGCCCCGACGGCAAATATCACAACGAAGTTACGCATGAGCGGTTCCTTCCCGTTCTTTCGAATACAAGTTACACCGACCCCTGTTCACACTGTACCAGAATCCTCCGAGCGAATCACGCGGACTCCGTCGCGCCCTTCCTGGCGCCCGAAAGTCACCGGATCAACGCGGCGTAACGTGCCAATTCGCCCTCAAAATCGCGAAGACTGATACCAAACGTCGACTCCACGAGATCGGTCGGGCATATGCTGTCTTCCTGAGACATTTGAACCTGATCTCCGTTGAACTTGAGGCGATGCGGCACCAACGGCGTCTTCATCACCGTCGCAGCCACCAATCGGGCAACCGGCAGCGGCAACGACACCATCGGCTTCCAATTTCTGGCACCCGGTATCAGTCGACGGCAGGCGGCGTACAATTCCCGCCAACTGTATGATCGAGGCCCGCCCAGACCGTACGTTTGCCCGATCGTCTCATCGCGTGCCAGCGCTTCAACGAAGCAAAACGCGACGTCCTTGACCGACACGGGCTGAATCCGATTCTCCCCAGTGCCAAAATATGGCACTACCGGCGGCACAAGCGAACACGAAAACGTCTTCATGAGTTCCATGAATTCTCCGTCGTGACCACAGATCACGCTCGGCTGGAAGACGGTCCAGTTCAATCCACTGTCCCGAAGGTACTCCTCGGCCGCGTACTTGCTGCGGTGGTATTCAGCCAACGCATTCGGCCGAGCGCCCAGCGCGCTCATGTGTACGATTCGCCGGATTTTGTGCTCCTTGGCTGCGTCCACGACCGCGATACTGCCACGCCGATGTACGCTATCAAACGTCTGGCCGAACAGTCGATTCTCCAGGATGATCCCCGCAAGGTGGATGACCGCGTCCGACTGCTGCGCGGCATCACGCAGCGCGCCGCAATCGAACAGCCCCCCCACAACACCGACGACACGGGAAGGGTCCAGTCCCGCCGTGATAGACGCCAGCTTCGACTCACTGCGAACCAAGCACACAGCCGTGTGGCCGCGAAGAACCAATTCTCGCAACACATACCGTCCGACGAATCCGGTCGCGCCGGTAAGCAGAACACGTCGCGTCTCGCCATTTCCGGAATCGGGTTCGTCCATACTGATGAGTCTCCGTTTTCTTTGAAGCCGACTTCGCTCGACGCACACCTTGGTCTATGATAGAAGGCGAACCGCAGCGATTGCAAGCGCCGCGAGACGTGGAATGAGGGAACAACCATGCCCAGAATATCGCACGTACTGGAGACCTGCATCTACGGCCGAAACCTGGATGCGATGGAGCGATTCTACACTTCAACGCTCGGATTGACGAAAATGTCGGCGGAACCCCCGCGACACGTGTTCTTCCGCCTCAATCCCCAAAGCGTGCTGCTGGTGTTCAATCCCGAAGAAACGAGCGGCGAACAGGACGTGCCCTCGCACGGCGCGACAGGTCCAGGCCACGTCGCATTCGCGATTGACGACGACGACGTTGATGCGTGGCGCGACACCCTTGAAGCTCGCGGCGTGGATATCGAACGCGAGATTCGCTGGCCCAACGGCGCACACTCCCTGTACTTCCGCGACCCAGCCGGCAACTCGGTCGAACTGGTGACGCGCGAACTATGGTACAACAACGACTGACCCGCAGGAGTCTCCGAGCATGGATCAAACCGTTCGCGCACCGGAGTTGGAGAGCCCCCTGGGCTGGCTCAATACCGACCGACCACTGCGCATTTCCCATGAACTCAAGGGCCAAGTCGTCGTGCTCGACTTCTGGACGTACTGCTGCATCAACTGCATCCACATACTGCCCGATCTGAAATACCTCGAAGCCAAGTACGCCGACGCGCCGCTGGCCGTGATCGGCGTACACAGCGCAAAGTTCGCCAACGAAAGCAGCCGCCAAACGATTTCGTCGGCCATCCATCGCTACGAGATTGAGCATCCGGTGATCGTCGACGACTGCATGAAGCTGTGGCAGAGTTACGGCGTACGCAGTTGGCCGACCTTCGCGGTGATCGATCCTGAGGGGTACGTCGTTGCGATGCCGGCCGGCGAAGGCAATCGCGACGTGCTGGAGTCCACCATAGGGCAACTCCTCGAACAACATCGCGCCAAGGGCACGCTCGCGGACGCGCCGTTGACCCTGCAGCGCGATGCCGCGGTCGAACCGGCGAGCGGACTTGCGTTTCCGGGGAAGGTGTTGGCCGACGGTGAGTGTGTCTTCATTAGTGACTCAAATCACAACCGGATCATTGTGACCACCCTGCCCGATAGCGACGGGCATTGCACGTTGCTCAAGATCGTCGGAAGCGGCGAAGTCGGCAATGACGACGGATCGGCAGAGTCAGCCACCTTCGATCACCCGCAAGGCCTGGCCCGAATGGGCGACAGGCTGTACGTCGCGGACACGGAAAACCACCTCATACGCGCGGTCGACCTCAACAGCTGGTCCGTGACGACGGTGATCGGCACGGGCGAAATGGGCAACGATCGGGCGGGCGGCGCCATGGGCGTGCAGCAGGCAATCAGCTCGCCTTGGGACTTAGTGTCAGAAGGTGGCACGCTCTACATTGCGATGGCCGGAATCCATCAGATCTGGCGGGCGGAGATGCCGATCGGCTTCGCGCGGGCGCTGGCGGGATCGGGTCGAGAGAACATCGTCGACGGACCCGTCGAGACAGCCGCCCTCTCGCAACCGTCGGGCATCTGCCTGCACAAGGGCAACCTCTACTTCGCCGACAGCGAGGTCAGCGCCATTCGCGGCGTTGATCTAGCCACCGAACAGGTGTTCACCGTGATCGGAGAGGGGCTGTTCGTCTTCGGCGATGAGGACGGCGCGCACCCCAAAGCAAGGTTACAACACTGCCTCGGTGTCACGTCGTGGCACGACAAGCTGCTGGTGGCGGACACCTACAACCACAAGGTCAAGGCAGTCGATCCCCAATCGCGCAGCGCAACAACCCTCTACGGCACGGGCGCACCGGCCGGCCGCGACGGCGCGCGACCCGCGTTCTACGAACCGGGCGGACTGCACGCAGCCGGCGACACGCTGCTTGTCGCCGACACGAATAACCACCGTATCGTGTACATCGACCTCACGACGCACGCATGGTCCGAGCTGAAGATAGACGGGCTGGCTGCGCCTTCCGGCAGCAATAAAAATGCGGGCGATGTGATCGAAGTGGCTGAGCAGGTCGTATCGCTTGGAAGTGACACGGCTTTGGCACTCAACGTCACGCTGCCGGCGGGCGCCCATTTGAACGCCGAGGCACCGTGGACAGTGCGCGTTTCCACTGGCGGCAACGTCCTGTCGCAGGAAACTGGGCACTCCGGTGACTTACCGATCACCGCGCGCGTTCCGGCGAGCGCACCCAAGATGGGGTCGGCCTGGGAGGTGGCACTGAGTATCGTCTACTGCACCGACGGGGACGGGGCACTGTGCGTCCCCGCCGACATCACGTGGCGTGTACCCGTCAAAGCGGGCGAGCAGGCGGGGCTGATCAAGTTGTCCGCCGCGGTCGGGGCCGAGAATGCAGCTGCGTGATCAACTCACACCGGCGCCGGGCGCGATATCCTCGCTGGTGGTGAGCGTGATGATCTTCGAGCGATCATCGCTGCTTGCGGCGAGCAACATGCCCTGACTTTCGATTCCGCGCATCATGCGCGGGGCGAGGTTGGCGACAATGATCAGGTTCCGCCCGAGCATCTGCTCGGGCGTGTAGACACCCTTGAGCCCCGCACAGATCTGCCGCTGTTCATCGCCGAGATCGACTTTCAGAACGATCAGCTTGTCTGCGTTGGGATGGTCGGAGGCTTCGATTACCTTGCCCACGCGAAGCTTGACCTTTAGGAAGTCCTCAAACGAAATGGTGTCGGATTTCGGTTCGTCACTCATGAAATATACCTGCGGCAGTTCGTTCGCGTGCGGTGGCCACGGGCGATGCCCGCGCACATCGCGGGCATCGCGGGCATCGCGGGCATCGCACCGAAACATACTACTTAACGAATATCCTCGACCGAGACGTCGACGTCGGGTTGGCCGGTTGCATCATCGAACGTCGCCAGGAAACGTACCAGTTTGTCGCACTCGAATTCAGCTCCCTGCGACAGCACAAACGGGTCCAGCGTTTCGGCAAACAGCGGAAGCGTCCCGACAAACGGAAGCACCACCTCAGCATCGAGCGTGACCACAGCCGTGATCGTCTCCGGGCAGTCAGCCTCGATTCTAATCGCGAACGCGCCCAACTTCTCGGTCTCCATGAACGTCGATTCGCCACCCCGCGGATACGTCAGCGTCACGTCGAACGAAACACTGATGTCGATCAAGTCGATCGCCACGTCCGCACCCGGAATGGAATCCAGTGGGATCAACGACGACAGCTGCTCACGATTGATCTCGTTGACCAACTCCAACTCAATCGACCCCGCCGCTTCTTCTCCCTCCGGTGCAGTCAGTTCGAAGAACCCGTCACCGTCCGTGTCCTCCAAGCCGCCAACACTATCAGGTTCCGCAGGAGGCGGAGCCATAGGACACCCCAGATTCATCCCACACAGAAGCATCCCAGCCGCAAACATCTTCATTTTCATCAATCAATCTCCGAGCTCAAGTTGAAACACCCAACCACCCCCACACGCGGTTAACTGATAGGCCACACCAACCGCCCCGTCAACCCAATCTTCAATCTTCCAACCTTCCGGCACTCAATCTAGCAACCGCTGCCCCTGCCTCCCCGTCCGCAGGATCTCGCACAACCGCC
>JAJDDU010000328.1 GCA_029260155.1 Phycisphaerae bacterium
GCAACAGCGGGCAACGCAATAGGTGTCAAGGGCGAAGGCCCAACTTCCGGTTGGGCCGGGCACTTCAGTGGTCGGGCGTACATTTCGGGTAACGTGGGGATCGGGATCCTCAATCCTGCAGCCAAGCTTGATGTTGCGGGGACAGTCAATGCAACCGGTCTGAAACTCACCAGCGCTCCTGCGGATGGATTCGTGCTGACCAGCGATGCGAATGGTGTCGCGAGCTGGCAGGAGGCGTCCGGCGGAATAAGCCTGCCGTTTTCGGGGGAACTCTCAAACGCCGGAGCACTGCTGTCGCTCACCAACTCCGGCACAGGCGACGGCATTTACGGCGAAAGCACTGTTCACTATGGGGTCTACGGGCGCAGCGTGAGCAGTCGCGGCGTCAATGGCCGCTCAAGCAGCGGGGACGGCGTCTACGGTTTCAGCTCGACCGCTAGGGGCGTTTCCGGCAGCAGCAACAGCGGCGCCGGCGTGCGGGCGACCTCCAGCGGGACGGGGACAGCCAATCCCGCGCTGTACGCGCAGAGCTACAATACCAACGGGATCGCTCTATTCTCCACGAGCAGCAGCACCGACGCCAACGCGGTCTTCGTCAACAAGGGATCGGGCAACATCATCAAGGGTTTCAGCGGCCCCAGCGGCAATGATCTCGTCTTCAAGGTAACCAACGACGGCTCGACCACTGTACGGATCCTCGAGATCACCGGCGGGGCTGACCTGGCCGAACCGTTCGACGTGGGCGGGCAAACTGCGGCAGTGCCCGGCATGGTCGTATGCATCGATGCGGACAACGCCGGCAAGCTGATTGTCAGCAAGCGCGCCTGCGACAAAACGGTGGCGGGCGTGATCAGCGGCGCGGGCGGAATCAACCCCGGCATGGTCATGGGTCAGAAAGGCAGCGTCGCCGACGGCGAGCACCCGGTAGCCCTCACCGGCCGCGTTTGGACTTGGTGCGATGCGACCGGCGGGGCGATCCGTCCCGGTGATCTGCTCACGACGTCCGACGTCGCCGGCCACGCTATGAAAGTCA
Organism: Phycisphaerae bacterium; assembly: GCA_029260155.1. GTDB lineage: Bacteria > Planctomycetota > Phycisphaerae > UBA1845 > UBA1845 > OFTM285. The sequence goes on from JAJDDU010000328.1 coordinate 1,034, forward strand.
CGGAGTACGGCAAGGCCCAAGGCGCGATCATCGGTAAAGCCATGACCTCGCTGAAGGCGGGCAAGGGATTGGTGCTGGTACTGGTGTCTTTGCAGTAGCGCCGGCAACAGGCGAGGAGAATCGTGTTATGAAGAATGCTCTGCCGGCCACGCGCCACGCAATCGTGATGTTGGCCATCCTGTCGACCGTATCCCTGAAGGCCCATGCTCAGCTCTGGAGACAGTTCGCGCATGGCAACGTACCACACATGCTGTCCTATGACATCCCCATGTCCATTCCGGACCTCATTGACGGCACGACGGATCAGATCATACTCCCCGTTCTGATCATTCCCATACAGTTCAGTGACGTCGGTATGCAGTCGGACCATACGGCCGCTTTCTACAACGACCTGGTCTTCGGAACTGGAAACGGTGACTGGACGGCGAATCATCTCAGCGTCGCGCAGATCATCGAAGCGAACAGCAATGGGCGGCTTCTGTTGATCCCTGCGATTGAGTGGGACGGCGCCCAGAATGACGGTGTTGTCGGGCCGGTCACCGCCCAATGCCCGCCGGGGAGTTCCGGGTCCCTTTGCGTTGAGGGCGACGCGGCCGGTCAATCGTGTGACCCCGGGGTGCCCGGCGCGTGTGAAGCAGGAGGCGGTCACTGCGAGGCGTGCGATACTTGGGAGTACTATCGCTGGAACGACCTGAAGAAACGTGCAGAGGCCATCAGACGCGCCGACGAGTGGGTGGACTTCAGTATCTACGACACCAGGGATCGCTTCTGGAATGTGGGGCAGGATGATGAGGTTCGCAGCAATGAGATTGCGGTCCTTGTCATCCATGCCCGTCCGAACTGCACCGACCCCCACGAAGGCCACGCCGACTGGGGAACCGAGGGGTGTGGATCCGGAACCATGCGGGCGACCGATCCATCATGGTGGTGGACGGACGACGGCGTTCGGATGCGCCAGCATCCAAGCGTCATAACCGAGGCGGGAAGCGCCCACACGCTCGCTCATGAGCTCTCTCACCAAATCTTCGGAACGCAGGATCTCTACGGAGGCGGCGGAGCCAACTGCAATCCGAGGGTCAGGACTGCGATGGGTAGCATCTGCTCCCCTTGCACCCTGGATGATCCAGCATGCAATGACGCGTGTGCCGACGCCGCCTGTGTGGACGACATGGCCGCCTTCGAGAGCACGAGTTATTACCACAGCGGTTCAACGGGGAGCAGTAGCGGAACGGATGAATCGAGCTGCGCAGCCAATGACCTCAACGACGTGTGGTTCACGTATACGCCGGCCTACGGCGACGACGTTGAGATCAGCTTGTGTAGCTCGGACTGTTCCTTTGACACCGTCCTCTCGGTTCTTGACGGCTGTAATGGCAACCAGCTTAACGGGGCCTGCTCCGACGACTTCGACTGCACGGCCGGAACCTGCAACGCCGACTTCAATTGCTACGGGGCTTCGGGGCTGGCATCCCCGTGCGACGACCTCACCCGTATCACCATTCCGATGTCGGGCGGAGCGACCTATTGGATCAGGGTGTCCAGTCAAGCGGGCGCCACGGGGAGCTTCAGGCTGCGCGTGACAGGCGGCGGAGGGACCTGCGATTATCCGAGAGACAGCAACTGGTACCCGCAACCCTCGAACGTATTCAGCATGATGTCCAACCAGGGGACCTATGAGCCCCACCTAAATGCCTGGACGAAGCTTCACTTGGGGTTCATCAAGCCGCAGGTTGTTACCCAAGACGGAACTTACACGATCCATGACGCGGAAACCGACAGGTCGTTTTCGCAACAAGATACCCAACCCGAAGCCCTCGTGATCTACGACCCGATGCGCGCCGATCCGTACAGAGAGTACTTCATTGTGGAGAACCGAAAGCCCACAGATTACTGGGACGACACACTGACCGTGGACAGCGGGCTCGCCATTTGGCACATCCACGATAAGCCGTTTCCCGGAGACGGGTCGGTGGTGTCGCGGAGGGCAGTGCATCTGATTCGCCCCGGCATCTGGTCCCCCGATTCCCATGGGCTGTGGGACGGTGCGGACGCCGGCTACTATGATCTGACGCCGACGTCCACTCCAAAGAACACCCATTGGGTTGACGACTCCAACAGCTACATCGAGATACTCGACATTTCACCCGCGGGACCGGTCATGACGCTAAAGATCCGGCTTCCGGGCGTGTTCGTAGATGCAGGCCACAACGGCCCCGAGAACGGATCTCAGCAGTTACCCTACAACACCGTGACCGAAGGTATCGATGCCGTCGACGCAGCCGGCGGAAGACAGACGATTCGCATCGAAGGGGGAACGTACTCGGTGGGAAGTTCGGTCATCAGTACTCAATGTACGCTCGCGGGTTGGCAAAATGGACCGGTCGTGATCGGCCAATGATACAGTTCGTTTCGCATGCGTTACGCGTCCCGATTCGACGCTACCAGCCCGGAGGCGAGGTAGCGTTGGCCGAACGCGAAAACCACGATCAACGGCACGACGGCCACCACGCTGGCGGCCATCAGAAGATTGACCCACGTGCCGGCCATCGTCTGATACATTCGCAAGCCCAACGAAACCGGAAACGTGCGGAAGTCCGCGAGGTACAGCAGCGGGGCGAGAAACGACCGCCAATGGAACATGAAACTCAACACGGCCGTCGTCACCACGGCAGGTTTGGCCATGGGCAACAAGACGTGCCAATAGCACTGCCATCGCGTTGCTCCGTCGAGCGTCGCAGCCTCTTCCACCGATCGGGGAAGTGACTTAAAGAACTGGCGGAATAAGAATACGTTGAATGCTCCGCCTCCCAGCCACGCCGGCACGATCAAGGGCTTGTAAGTTCCCACCCATCCCAGCAACTCGAACGTGATAAAATGTGGAATCAACAAGACTTGTGCAGGCAGCATCATCGATGCCAGCAGCAGCGCGAACAGAAGCCGCTTCCCGCGTAGCGGCAGGCGGGCCAGCGCGTACCCAGCCAGTGACGAAGTGAAGACCGCGCCAACCACCGAGACGAGCGCGATGAACACTGAGTTCAGCAGGAATCGGTCAAACGGAAGTTTCGCGAACACCTCTCCGTAGTTGCTCCACTGCGGATCGGCGACGGCAAACGAGGGTGAAGTAG
>JAJDDU010000329.1 GCA_029260155.1 Phycisphaerae bacterium
CCTCTGCCGGTCTGGCCAGGGTGAACCCTCCGCCCAGCCCCCGTTTGGAATTGACCAACCCCGCCTTTCGCAGGATCTGAAGAACCTTCGGCAGGTAGCCGGGCGGCACTTTGGTCACCTCGACCAGCGCGGGAGTCACCACCGGTTCACCGGCGCCTCGAGCGATGGCCACAATGGCCCGCAACGCGTATTCCGCAGTCGGCGAAATCATAAGGAGACCCCAAATCCTACTATTTGGACCTTGACATCCAAATTGTACCATGTACACTCCAAAACACAAGATGGTATTTGGACCCAAATAGCCAGTTATAGACACGGAGCCTGAACGATGCGTACGAAACGACTGTGGTGGGCCTTGGGAGCGGTGATTGTGGCGTCATTCACCGTCCTGGGGTACTTCGGGGCGGAGTTGTATCGCCAAGCGCCCCCGATCCCTCAGCGGGTCGTCGTGGTGGGGGGAGAGGTGCTCTTTTCCGGGCAGGACGTTTCCGACGGGCAGAACGTCTGGCAATCGATGGGTGGCCAGGAAGTGGGCTCGGTGTGGGGACATGGAGCGTACGTCGCGCCGGATTGGTCGGCTGACTGGTTGCACCGGGAAGCGAGTTGGCTCCTCGATCATTGGGCGACGAGCGAACATGGCGACGAATACGCCTCATTGCACGAAGAGGTTCGGGCATCGCTTCGACAGCGTCTCGAGTCTGAGCTGCGTACCAACACCTACGATCCACAAACGGGCGACCTGGTGGTCTCCGCAGAAAGAGCGGAAGCGATCCGCAACGTGGGTACGCACTACGCGAAGTTGTTCGGCGACGATGAGACGTTGGATGAACTTCGTGACGCGTACGCCATACCTTCGGACACCATCAAGACGCCGGAACGGCAAGACAAGCTGAACGCCTTCTTCTTCTGGGCTTCGTGGGTCTGCTCGACGAACAGGCCTGGGAAAGACATCACCTATACCAACAACTGGCCGGCCGAGAGCCTGATCGGCAACCGTCCGACCGGATCGATCGTGGTGTGGTCGGTAGTGAGTGTCGTGGTTCTGCTCGCCGGAATCGGCGCCCTGTCCTGGTACTTCGCTGTGGCTCGTTCGAAGGAGGAAGCTCCGCACGAAGTCCCTCAGGCGAACCCACTGCTGGGCGTTTCGCCAACTCCCTCGATGACGGCGACGTTGAAGTACTTTTGGGTCGTAGCGGCGCTTATGGTTGCGCAAATCGGCCTCGGTGCAATCACCGCCCACTACGGCGTCGAGGGATCGGGGTTTTACGGCATTCCACTGGCGAAGTGGCTGCCCTATGCAGTGACACGAACTTGGCACTCGCAGCTCGGTATTTTCTGGATCGCCACGGCATGGTTGGCCACGGGCTTGTTCATGGCGCCGGCGGTTTCGGGGCATGAACCCAAGTTTCAGCGCTTCGGTGTCAATTTCCTGTGGGTCTGCCTTTTGGTGATCGTGGTGGGCTCGATGGCTGGCGAGTGGCTTGGCGTGCAGCAGCGACTCGGAATGGTGGAGAACTTCTGGTTCGGTCACCAGGGTTATGAATATGTAGACCTCGGTCGGTTTTGGCAGATCTTCCTGCTCGTTGGCTTGTTCCTGTGGCTTGGGCTGATGGTTCGTGCCATGTGGCCTGCGATCAAGCAACCGAGTGAGAACCGTAGCCTTCTTGCACTCTTTCTCATCGCGTCCGCTGCCATTGCGTTGTTCTACGGCGCGGGATTGATGTGGGGGCGACAAACCAACCTTGCCATCGCCGAATACTGGCGGTGGTGGGTTGTTCACTTGTGGGTCGAAGGATTCTTCGAAGTATTCGCGACTGTTGTGATCGCTTTTCTGTTCACGCGCATGGGGTTGCTGCGCGTTTCGACTGCGACCGCGGCTGCGCTGTTTTCGACGACGATATTCCTAAGCGGTGGCATCATTGGCACGTTTCACCATCTCTACTTCACGGGAACACCCACGGCCGTGTTGGCCCTCGGTGCAACATTCAGTGCGTTGGAAGTCGTGCCACTCGTTCTCATCGGATTCGAAGCATACGAGGGTCTACGGCTTAGTCGGGCTCGCCCGTGGGTATCCGCCTACAAGTGGCCGATGTACTTCTTCGTCGCCGTCTCCTTCTGGAATCTGGTCGGTGCCGGTCTGTTCGGCTTCCTGATCAATCCCCCGATCGCGCTCTATTACATGCAGGGACTGAACACGACAGCCGTGCACGCGCACACCGCGCTGTTTGGTGTCTACGGGATGCTCGGGATTGGGCTGATGCTCTTCTGTCTCAAAGGCAACGCCGCCCGGCAGGTTTGGCGTACACGGCTTCTGTCCTTCGCGTTCTGGTCAATCAACATTGGATTGGCCCTGATGGTCTTGATCAGCGTGCTGCCGGTAGGCCTCATGCAGACCTGGGCGAGTGTGGAGCACGGCATGTGGTACGCGCGGTCAGCGGAGTTTCTGCAAACAGATTTGGTGGGTACACTGCGGTGGCTTCGCGTGATCGGCGACACGATTTTCGCAGCGGGAATTGTCGCGCTTGCATGGTTCGTGCTCGGGCTCGTTACGGGGTGGTCGATCGAAAAAGAAACAAAATGAGTCTTGTGAAGGCGTCCGAGCGTAACTGAAAGTCTTGGCGTGAATCGCCGGGGAAAAACGGAGAAAACCATGAGTACCACTGAAGGAAGTGAATGCACCGTCGGAGAAATGGTCGTCAAGAACCCGAGCAGCGCACGGGTATTCGAACGCTTCGGTATTGACTATTGTTGTGGAGGCAAGATACCGCTCTCTGAAGCCTGTGCGAAGCGTGGCACGGATGTCGAGGCTGTGCTGAAGGCGCTGTCCGAATCCAGCGCGTCACCGGAGCACGAGAAGGATTGGTCACAGGAATCGATGACCTCTCTCGTGGATCATATCGTCGCGACCCATCATGCGTACCTGCGCGAGGAGTTTCCGCGACTGGCCGCAATGACAGAGAAAGTTGCCCGAGTGCATGGTGAACGGCACGCCGAATTGCCGGAAGTGCATAGAGTCTTTGCGGCCCTGCGTAATGAACTCGAACTACATATGCAAAAGGAAGAACAGATTCTGTTCCCGATGATTAAGCAGATTGACTGTGGCGCTGTCGGCGCGGCGGATCATTGCGGATCCATCGAGAATCCGATCCGCATGATGGAACACGAGCACGACAACGCCGGCGACGTCCTGGGCGCCTTGCGAAAGTTAACCAGTGGATTCGCCCCTCCGGATGACGCCTGCAACACCTACCGCGTCATGCTCGACGGTTTGGCAAACCTTGAAGCGGACCTCCATCAACATATTCACAAGGAGAACAACATTCTCTTCCCCAAGGCCCTCGCAGCGGGTCAATGACCCGATCGAGGAACGGGCGCTTAGAACAGCCGGCACACAGAATAGGGGCAGGTTAAACCGCTACAGCCGTTTCGACTCATTACGTGCATTATCGGATGCAGCCGTGTTACATTTTGGTTACCGGCCTGAGTTGACCGATCAAAGGGGCATGCGTAGGCTGGCGCGGCGATGATTAGAGTGTTCACAATCTCGGTTGCGGTTGCAGCGTTCTTCGTGCTGCCGGCGTTGTGCATGGGCGGTTTGATTACCCATACCTGCGATTGCGTGGCGAATTCCGCGAGCGACTGTTGCGGCGAGAGTGAACACGAATCCGGCTGCGGGCATGAAGGTGGTTGCGCCGAGGATCCGTGCAGCATTCAAGTCGTTCGGACGTGTCGGCAAGCTGACGACGTCATCGCGGCCCTTCGACCGGCGTTCTTCGTCTCAACAGACCTACGCCAAGGTTGCCCGCGCCCTGTGCAAATGCATACCGGAGATTGGCGTCGATCGCCGCGCCCAAGCAAACAGCCCCGCGCCGCCGGTGACCTTCCTCTTCTGATCTGATTCCGCCGCCTGACATCCCCGCGGGCTGTCACGGGTCGCGTTCTGCGCGCCCTCGTCAGCAATCTCGAAACACGCCATCTGCGTTGGCGTGCGCCAATCTCAAGAGAAACAGATTCGGGAACCACTTGCATGGTTGGAAAACAACGAAGTACTACGTGGCTGTTCGTTACGCTTGTTGCGATGAGTGGCTGTGCGACCGTCGATCCGCGACCTGACTACGAGCGAGTCGGGCAGCACATCACCGATGCCACCGGACGGGAACGAGTCTATCGCCCGGAAGACGACGCACTTGTTGCGGAGATCGTGGCCGGACTCTTGCAGGACGGGATCACCGCCGACGAAGGGGTCGAGATTTGCCTGTTGAACAATCCCGGCTTGCAGGCCGCGTTCATGGACGTCGGAATGGCTCGTGCTGACGTCGTCCAGGCTGGTTTGTTTTCCAACCCGTTTTTAGGCATCTCCGCTGGATTTCCCGATGGCGGCGGCCTCGCGAATCTTGAGGCCAGCGTTGCACACAACATCGCTGAGCTGTGGCAGATTCCCATTCGGACGCGGGCGGCTGAGCGGTCGCTCGATGCAGCCGTTCTTGACCTCGCGCGAATGACGACCGAAGTTGCAGCCAACGCAAAAGCTGCGTACTACGTTGCCGTCGGTGCGGATGAACGATTGCGAATCGCGCAAGAGAATCGCGACATCGCGAAGAACCTTCTTGAACTCGCGGAGATGCGACAAACAGCGGGCGCCGCCAACGAGTTGGACGTCAACCTGTCGCGCAGTATTGCGGTGAATGCGGAGATCGAGGTGCAGCGCGCACGATTGGCAGCAGCCGACGCGCGTCGGGCTTTGGCCACAGTCTGGGGTCTCACCGGAGACGCGAATGCGTTGGCTTTGACCGACCCGCTACCGACCGAATTCCCTGAGACGCCTGACGCCGAATCGCTGGTCCAACTCGCCAAGACTTGGCGCCTCGACATCCGAACGGCCACCAAAGCAGTGTCGGCGGCGGAAGTTCGCCTGGAGCAGCAGCACGCCCTCGTGTTTCCAACCGTAGAAATCAGCTTGGACATGGAGCGAGGAGATCGAAGCAGCCAAGGAGGTCGAGACTTCTTGGCAGACGCCGCACGGGCGTCGATCGCAAGTGGAGGACTCACCGCGCCGGACATTCAACCCCGCTCCGAGCGGCGGGGCGAGAAAGGGCAGGATGTCATCCTTGGTCCGGGTCTGGGCATCGAGCTCCCCATCTTTGACCAAAACCAGGCACAGATCGCCAAAGCCCAATATGCCGTTCAGCAAGCGCGAAAAACGCTCGACGCGCTCGATCGAGCCGTCACTCAGGAAGTACGCGGCGCCGTCGATCGCGCGATGACGGCATGGCGATTGTTGCGAATATACCGCGACCAGTCCATTCCGCTGGCGCAGAGCAATCTCGATTTGTCTCGCGAAGCCTACCGCGCAGGTCGAGCATCTTTCTTGTCCGTGCTCGAATCGCAGCGGTTCTTCCTGGAGACCCGACGCGGGTACGTCGAGGCTTCGCAATCCGCAGCCACGATGATCCCCGAACTCGAACGCATGATCGGTCTGCCGTTCACCAGGCTGGCAACAGAAGCCGAGCACGTCGAAAGCGGTTCCCCCCAAGATTCCCGAGTGAATCAGAGAGATGTAGAAAACTGATGAAGAACACTTACAACCACACCTTCTTCCGGTCCGGCGCCGCGGCGGTCCTCACGTTGCTCGTCGCCGGCGGCTGCGATGAGAAGGGCGAGTTGGAGAGTCAGACTGGCAGCCAAGCGCCGCCGACTCCGGTCTCGATGTCCACTATCGGTCCCGACACAAGCGGGATTCCGGTCGACATGTCCCAAGGGTGGTGCTACGGGCACAGCGTGCCCGAGTCGGTATGCACACGGTGTAGTGCCTCGCCGGAGAAGTTCAAGGAAGCAGGCGACTGGTGCGACGGACATGACCTGCCCGAGTCGCAATGCACCTTGTGCAACCCGGAGGTAGCAGCGAAGTGGGCTGCGCTGAATCCGGAAAATGCACGCGCCGACATGGGTGACGCGGAAACGCCAATGCGGTTGGAAGTCAATCGTCGTTTGCTAACGGGGCGCAACGAGAGTCAGTGTCAGGTGGATCGCTTGCAAGTGCGGTTCCTCGACGGAACCACTGCGGGCAAAGCCGGCATCGAGACAGAGCAGGTACAAGCCCGCCGCTTGTCAAACACGATCGAGTGTCCGGCGATCGTGGGCTTCGACCAGACGCGCCTCGTCAGGGTCACGCCCCGCGTGCCAGGTCTCGTGACGGAGGCGTCCGTCGATGTTGGGAGCTTTGTCAAAGCGGATGAGTGTCTCGCCGTGATCGAGAGCCCCACGCTCGGACTTACGAAGAGCCGCTACATCAGGATGCGCGAAGGCCACCTGCTCGCTGCGGCGGACTTCAAACGTGTCGACGCGATCCATCGGGGAACGCAACGGATGCTGGAAGTGTGCACGGCTTCGACTCCTTCCAATGAGGTCAGACTAGCCCTAAGCGAGATCCGCGTCGGCGACGCCAAGAGCCGCCTGTTGCAAGCGCATGCCGCGCTCGAATTGGCCCGCACGACGCTCGAACGCGAGCGGACGCTGTTCGACCAGAAGATCGGCAGCGAGCAGGACTTCGAGACTGCGAGAAGCAACCTCGCTGCGGCAGAAGCCGGCTTTCAGGCCGCACACGAAGCCGTGGCGTTTGACACCGAACGCTCGTTCTTTGCGGCGGCGCGAACGCTCAAGGTGGCCAAGAGTGAATTGGAGGCGGTCGAGCGCGAGCTTGGCATTCTCGGTCTGAGTGAATCGCAGTTGGCGACGCTTGGCACCGAGTCAGGCCCAGCGCTTTCCCTGTATGAATTGCGCAGCCCCGCAGCCGGTCGTATTGTGGAACGACGCGCCGTCGTTGGCGAAGTCGTCGGGCAGCGTGACGCACTCTTTACCGTCGCCGATCTGTCGACGATGTGGTTGCTGATGGACCTGCGCGAAGGCGACGTTGCACTCGCGCGTGTCGGTCTGCCGGTCCTGTTCACGGTTGACGGCCTCCCCGGCCACGCGTTCGACGGAACCGTCTCGTGGATCAGCGACACCGTGGACGAGCGGACCCGCGCCGTCAAAGTTCGAGCGAATCTGCCCAACGACCGCAGCTTGCTCCGCGCCAACATGTTCGGGCTGGCGCGGATCATCGTGCACGAAAACGACGAGATCCTCTCCGTCCCCAGCGAAGCCGTTCAAACAGACGGCTGCTGTCAGCTCGTGTTCGTCAAGCAGAATGAGACCCTCTTCGAGCCTCGCAAGGTCTCCCTGGGCGCAAGCGCCAGCGGACATGTCGAGATTCTCGCCGGTCTCGCGCTGGGCGAATCCGTGGTCACCGTCGGAAGCTTCCTGATGAAGACCGAAATTCTAAAGTCCAACATCGGCGCAGGCTGCTGTGAAGTCGATCCGGGGAGGTAGGCACTGTGCTCAATACCATCATCTTCTGGTCGCTTCGGCACCGTTTCCTGGTGATCGCGATTGCCATTGGTTTCGTGGCAACCGGTGCGCTTTCCCTGTCGCGACTGCCGGTCGACGCGTTTCCTGATACGACGCCGGTGCAGGTCCAGGTCAACACTGTCGCCCCCGCGTTGTCTCCCGCCGAGATCGAACAGCAGATCACCTTTCCGGTCGAACAGGCCATCAGCGGGTTGAGGGGGCTTGTGGAAGTCCGGTCCATCTCCAAGTTCGGCCTCTCCCAAGTCACGGTCGTTTTCGACGACGACACCGACATCTATCTCGCGCGACAGCAGGTCATGGAACGTCTGAGCACCGTCGAGTTGCCGGAAGGTCCAGCGCAACCGGAGATGGGGCCTGTCGCCACAGGTCTCGGAGAAGTCTTCCACTACATAATCACCAGCGACACGAAGACCCTCAGCGAGTTACGTTCGATTCAAGACTGGATTGTCAGGCCGCAGCTGCGCAGCGTTCCCGGTGTGGCCGAGGTCAATAGTTGGGGCGGCTACGAGCGTCACTATCAGGTCGTCGTCGATCCCGCGAAGCTGATGAAGCATAGCCTCAGCCTCTTGGATCTTTTCGATGCGCTCCGTCGCAACAACGCCAACGTCGGCGGCGGCCATCTAACGCGATCCGGCGAACGGCTACTCGTGCAGGGGATCGGATTCGTGACGACGCTCGAAGAGATCGGCAACATCGTCGTCACGGCTCAGAATGGCGTTCCCATCTATGTGCGCGATCTCGGCGCCGTGGTTGATGGCCATGAGGTGCGCCGCGGCGCCGTCACCAGCGGCGGAAAGGGTGAGGCTGTACTCGGACTTGGCTTCATGCTCATGGGCGAAAACAGCCGCGATGTCACCGACCGGCTGAAGACCCGCATGGAGCAAGTCAGGATGTCGCTCCCGCCGGATGTGAAAGTCAAAACTGTCTACGACCGGACAGAGTTGGTCGATCATGTTCTTGATACAGTCAAGACGAACCTGTTCGAAGGCGCAATTCTCGTGGTCGTCGTTCTGTTTCTCTTCCTGGGGAACTTCCGCGCCGGGTTGATCGTCGCATTGGCGATCCCGCTCTCGATGCTCTTCGCGGGGAACTTGATGCTTCGAGCCGGGATCGCAGGCAGTTTGATGAGCCTGGGTGCCATCGACTTCGGCCTGATTGTTGATAGCTCCGTCATCATGATTGAGAACAGCGTCCGGCATCTGGCAGACAGCAAGGACGAACGTTCCAAAATCGAGATCGTGCGCGACGCCGCCGTCGAGGTGCGCAAGCCGACCATCTTCGGCGAACTCATCATCATGATCGTCTACCTGCCGATCCTCACGCTGGAGGGCATCGAGGGCAAACTCTTCTCGCCAATGGCGCTCACCGTCATCTTCGCGCTGGTCGGCTCGATGATCGCATCACTGACGCTCATGCCCGTGCTGGCCAGCCTGTGTCTGCCGAAGAAACTCGAACACCGTGAGCCGCTTATCATCCGACTCGCAAAACGCGTATACGCACCCATGCTCCGCTACGTCCTCAGCGCTCGCGCGGTGGTTCTCTCCGTCACGGCGGTGGCGCTCGTCGGCGCTGTCTGGATTGCATTGAATCTCGGCGCGGTCTTCATCCCGCGACTCTCCGAAGGGGCGATAGTCATCAACACCGTGCGCCTTGCGGGTGTCTCCGTCGAAGAGTCAGTGCGCTACGGATCGCAGATCGAGCAGTTACTGTTGGAGAGTTTCCCGGACGAAATCAATGACATCTGGTCGCGTACGGGCACAGCCGAGGTTGCGACCGATCCGATGGGAATCGAACTGACCGATGTGTTCATCACACTGAACCCGCTGGCCCAATGGCAGAAAGCAAGCACGCAGGCAGAACTGGTACGCATGATGGAGGGCAAGCTAGCGACCATGCCCGCGATGCGCACCATTTTCACGCAACCCATCGAGATGCGGGTAAATGAGATGGTTGCCGGCATCCGAAGCGATCTCGGCGTAAAGGTGTTTGGTGACGATTTCGTTCAGCTCAAAACCCTCGCTCGACAGATCGAGGACATCCTGCGGAGCATTCCGGGCAGCGCCGACACGGTCACCGAGCAAGTCACGGGCTTGCCCATGCTGACGATCCGGCTGAGACAAGACCAACTCGCGCGACACGGCGTGCCCGCCAGCGAGGTGCTGGATTTCATCGCCGCCATAGGCAACATTCGTATCGGTGAAATTCGCCAAGGACAGGTTCGGTTTCCGCTCTCGGTGCGATTGCCCGATGAATATCGATCAGACCCGGAGCGCGTCGCCAACCTCCTGATCCCCACGTCCTCCGGGCAACTCCTTCCGCTTTCGCGCCTGGCCGAATTGGAGATAGTCGATGGGCCGTCCACGATCAACCGTGAATGGAGCAAACGCCGCGTGGTCGTTCAGTGCAACGCCCGCGGTCGCGACGTAGCCACTCTGGTCGCAGAGGCACGGAAACGAATCGAATCAGAGATCGAGTTCCCGCCGGGCTACTTCGTTCGATACGGAGGGCAGTTTGAACATCTGGAACGGGCGGCGACCCGTCTGATGTTTGTGGTGCCGCTGGCCCTCAGCCTGATCTTCGTCTTGCTGTATGTCACCTACGGTCGTGTCGCGGACGTGATTCGCATTTTCATGACGCTGCCGCTTTCGGCGGTTGGCGGTATTCTCGCGCTTCACTTACGGGACATGCCCTTCAGTATCTCAGCCGGCGTCGGCTTCGTCGCGATGTCCGGCGTCTCGGTCCTCGGTGACATGGTGTTCGTGTCGTACCTTCGGAGTCTGCTCGATAGGGGCGTGGCGATGTACGAAGCGATCGAACAAACGG
>JAJDDU010000330.1 GCA_029260155.1 Phycisphaerae bacterium
TTGTCGCAGTTTGCGTTGTTTGGCGTGTTGACGATGACGTCGAGGATCTCGTCACACGAATCATCGGTACAGGCCACGAGGTCGTCGATGCTCGGCGGTGATCCAGCTTGGCAGTCGAGCAGTGCGTCACACGTTTCCGCCCCATCGCAGAACAGCGTGTTGTCGCAGTTGGCATTGTTGGGGGTATTGACGATGACATCGTTGACTTCGTCACAGGAGTCATCGGTGCAGGCCACGAGATCGTCGATGCTCGGCGGTGATCCAGCTTGGCAGTCGAGCAGCGCGTCACAGGTTTCGGCTCCATCGCAGAAGAGCGTGTTGTCGCAGTTCGCGTCGTTTGGCGTGTTGACGACGACATCGTTGACTTCGTCGCAGGAGTCATCGGTGCAACCTACGAGGTCGTCGATGCTCGGGGGGGTTCCAGCTTGGCAGTCGAGCAGTGCGTCACAGGTTTCGGCTCCATCGCAGAAGAGCGTGTTGTCGCAGTTTGCGTTGTTGGGCGTGTTGACGACGACGTCGTTGACTTCGTCGCAGGAATCGTCGGTGCAGGCGACGAGGTCGTCGACGCTCGGTGGTGTTCCAGTTTGGCAGTCGAGCAGCGCGTCACAGGTCTCCACACCATCACAGAAGAGCGTATTGTCGCAGTTTGCGTTGTTTGGCGTGTTGACGACGACGTCGTTGACTTCGTCGCAGGAATCGTCGGTGCAGGCCACGAGATCGTCGACGCTCGGTGGTGTTCCAGCTTGGCAGTCGAGCAGCGCGTCACAGGTCTCCACTCCGTCACAGAAGAGCGTGTTATCGCAGTTCGCGTTGTTTGGCGTGTTGACGATGACATCGTTGACTTCGTCGCAGGAGTCGTCGGTGCACCCCACGAGGTCGTCGATGCTAGGCGGCGTGCCGATTTGGCAGTCCAGCAGAGCGTCGCACGTCTCAGCCCCATCGCAGAAGAGCGTGTTGTCACAGAGGCTATCGTTGGGTGCATTGACGCACGTGTTGGATCCGAGGTTACAGCTATCCACCGTGCAGGCGACAAGGTCGTCGCAGTCGCCGTCGCCCACGCATTGTTGAATGACGAAGACGGACGTCAGGAACTCGATGTCGATCGGATCGACGTCCTGGATCTGCCCAATGATCGACGTGCCTGCAAAGAGGTTGTTTGCGTCTGTGAGAGAAACAGTGATCGAACCGCCCGTGCCGATCGCGGTCATGTTGATTCTCTCCACGAGGACCCACTCTCCCACGCCGAGCAGCGGGATGACCGGCACGGTCTGACAACCGCCGATGTCGTCAACGAGTCCGCTTAGATCATCGAAAACGGGTGTCACGGCATTGATCGTGAACAAGGGACTGTCGATGACCGGGGCGGTGGCATCCATCAGGTCGGTGCGGTCGTAGGCTAGGTCAACGTGCACGCAGCCGAGCCCATCCTGTGGCGCTGCGACGTTGGTGGCCCACACCTCGACGAAGAACGTCGAACCTGGGTCGATACGGCCATCCGAAGCCGGCGGCAACGCGCCGGCAAGCCGTTCGTTTCCGCCGGGCGTAGCCGATTGCAGAACGACCGGTGCGATCCGAACCACCTGCGCGGACGCCGTGTGCAGACAGCCGCCGATCAATACGGCGCAAACAACAGCGGTTCTCACTTGTGATCTCATATCCATTACAGCTTTCTCCACCACATCGCGATCTCCCTAGGGGTAGAAGCGATGGCCTATCATGCCGCAGGTTCCTATCGTCTTGACCGGTCGAATCCGGTTTGCGGCGCGCGTACACGGAGTTTCAGACCTTCGAACAGTACTTGAGACGGATCTACGATTTCATCGATACCCAAGACCGCGTTCCCCAGGAACGGGCTGTCGGGCTGTGTCAATTGAAGAGTCCCCTCGCCGGGATTGCTCGCTTGCATTTCGATTGTCGCGATGCGCGCCCACGTCATGTTCGTCTGCACATCGAGCGTTTCCGGATCGATGCACCCACCGACGTTTTGGACGGCACTTCGGGCGATGGACACGAGTTGCAGTGTCTCGAACGCACTCGCGTTCGTTACGCTGATCGCCCGCATGCCGAGCCGGCCGAAGTGCAAGTTCGCGGCGGCGCAGGACAGGTTGTCGATTTGTCCCGAACCGAGAGAGGCCCACACATGTACGTAGAAGTTCTCGCCGGTCGTCACCGATCGAGTCGACGCGGGCAAGACGTCTGCGTAGTCGAGGCTGTCAGCCTCGCGCGAAACGGACAAGCTCAATTCGACGTTGACAGACGATGCCGGGATTGGCGCGGGAACCGGACAAGGACACAGCTGTCCGAAGCACCCCAGCAGGCCAGAGTAGTCACCGCTATCTCCCACGCCGTTGACGTTGTAGTCCCCACACTCACAGGGGCTGCCCGGGGGGATGATGGTCGCAAAGCAACCCAGGAAGTACGAGTAGTCGGGTGTTCCGACGACTGTATCGAAGTTGCAGTCAAACAGGCAGGTGTTGTCGCAGAAGTCCAGCGTCTCGTCGCACACGACGTTCGGATTGCTACCGGCGCACGGATCTGTGCTTAACTGGCAATCCAAAACGGGATCGCACGTCTCCGGGCCATCACAGAAGATTCCGTTGTCGCACGCGGTGTCATCGGCTGTGTTCGCACAAACATCGTTGACTTCATCGCAGACGTCGACTGTGCATGGAACGAGGTCATCACAATCCGGCGGAGTTCCAAGCTGGCAATCGAGAAGCGGGTCGCAGATTTCGGGGCCGTCGCAGAACAGCCCATTGTCGCACACGGCGTTGTCGGGCGCGTTGACGCAGGTATCATTGACCTCGTCACAAGAATCAACAGTACATCCCGCGACGTCGAAGCAGTTTGGAGGCGTACCGGTCTGACAACCGAGAATCGCGTCACACGTTTCCGCACCGTCGCAGAACTGTCCATTGTCGCACAGCGCGCTCGTCGGACTGTTCGTACACGCGTCAAGTATGTCATTACACGTGTCCACCGTGCATGCGACACCGTCATCGCAGGGCGTCGTACCGGCTAAGCAATCCAGGACCGCGTCGCAAGTCTCGGGCCCGTCGCAGAACAAGCCATTGTCGCAGACGATGTCGTTCGGGCTGTTGGTGCAGCTGTCCAGAAGCTCATCGCACGTGTCGACTGTACAGCCGACGGCATCGTCGCACGGATCGGCGCCGGTCTGACAGCCGAGCAGCGCGTCGCAGATCTCGACGCCATCGCAGAACAGCCCGTTGCCACACACACTGTCCGTGGGCGTATTGAAGCAGGTGTCGAGAAGTTCGTTGCAACCGTCCAGCGTGCAGACTACGCCGTCGTTACACGGGTCCGCACCGGCTTGGCAATCGAGCAGTGCGTCGCAGGTTTCAACGCCGTCGCAGAACAGTGCGTTGTCGCACAGGGTGTCGCTCGTCGTGTTGACGCAGACACCGTTCACCTCATCGCAACTGTCGATGGTGCATGTCACGAGGTCGTCGCAGTCGGGCGATGTTCCAGCCTGACAGTCGAGGAGCCCGTCGCACGTTTCCGCCCCGTCGCAGAACAGTCCATTGTCGCAGAGCGTATCGTCCGGCGCGTTAATGCACCCTGCCAGCGCGTCACAGCTATCCAAGGTACAAGTGACGCCGTCGTTGCAGTTGAGCGGAACGTCGGTAAGGCAAGTGTTGGTGGGAATATCGCAGGTCTCCACGCCGTTGCATACGTCGCCGTCGTCGCAGTCGCCATCGTTGATGCAGCAACTGGGCGGCGGCGTGCCCGCTTGACAATCAAGCACTGCGTCACAGGTCTCAACACCCGTACACAGCAAGCCGTCATCGCACAGGGCGTCGCTGGGGGCACTGACGCACGTGTCAAGTATTTCGTCACAGCTGTCCGCCGTACACGCCACTGCGTCGTCGCAGTTCGGCGCTGTTCCGAGCTGGCAATCGAGCACTGCGTCGCACGTCTCCACGCCGTCGCAGAAGAGCGTGTTGTCACAATTGGCGTCGTTGGCCGTGTTGACGACGATGTCGTTGACTTCATCACAGGAGTCGTCCGTGCAGGCGACGCCGTCGTCGATCACCGGCGGGGCTCCAGCTTGGCAATCCAGCAGAGCGTCGCAGGTCTCAACCCCGTCGCAGAACAGCGTATTGTCGCAGAGGGCGTTGTTCGGCGTGTTCACGATGACGTCGAGGATTTCGTCGCACGAATCGTCCGTACAGGCAACGCCATCGTCGATGCTCGGCGGTGTTCCAGCTTGGCAATCCAGCAGAGCGTCGCAGGTCTCCGCTCCGTCGCAGAACAGCGTGTTGTCGCAATTGGCGTTGTTGGGTGCATTCACAATGACGTCGAGGATCTCGTCGCAGGAGTCGTCGGTGCAGGCTACGAGGTCATCGATGCTCGGAGGTGTTCCAGCCTGACAATTCAACACGGCATCGCACGTCTCCGCCCCGTCGCAGAACAGCGCGTTGTCGCAGTTGGCGTTGTTGGGCGTGTTCACGATGACGTCGAGGATCTCGTCGCAGGAGTCGTCGGTGCAGGCCACGCCGTCATCGATACTCGGCGGCGTACCAATCTGACAGTCCAGCACGGCATCGCATGTCTCGGCGCCATCGCAGAACAGCGTGTTGTCGCAGAGGCTGTCAGTTGCGGTGTTGGCGCACGTGTCAAGGAGTTCGTCACACGTGTCCACCGTGCAGCTCACTGCATCGTTGCACGGGTCGGCCGCTGCCTGGCAAGTGTTGCTGAGCGTATCGCACGTTTCCGCGCCATTGCAGAACACCCCGTCGTCGCAGTCTCCATCGACCAGGCAAGCCACGCAGACGTCCACGGCTTCGTCGCAGGCCGGCAGGGAGGGATTGGTACAAGGACCGGTTCCCACCTGGCAGTCGAGCAGCGCATCGCAGGTTTCCACGCCATCGCAGAATAGTCCATTGTCGCACAGTGCGTTATTCGCGACGCTTGCACAGGTGTCCAGCACTTCGTCGCACGTGTCGTCGGTGCAGGCCACGCCGTCATCGCAAGGGCTCGCCCCTGGCTGACACGTGTTGGTCAACAAGTTGCAGGTCTCCGCTCCGTCGCAGAACACCGCGTCGATACAGTCGCCATCGACTAGGCAGGACACGCACGTGTCGACCGTCTCATCACAAACCGAAAGGGACGGGCTCGTGCAGGGATCGGTCCCCGTCTGGCAGTCCAGCAGCGCGTCGCACGTCTCAATCCCATCGCAGAAGAGAGTGTTGTCGCAGAGGGTGTCGTCTGCCGCGTTGGCGCAACCTGCCAGTGCGTCACATGTGTCCAAGGTGCAAGCAACGCCGTCGTCGCAGTTAAGCGGCCCGGTTGTCTGGCAAGTGCTGGCGACAAGGTTGCAGGTTTCCACACCGTTGCAGACATCGCCATCGTCGCAGTCCAGATCCGACTTGCAGCAGCCCGCAGGCGGCGTTCCCGCCTGGCAACCCAGAATCGCATCGCACGTCTCGACGCCCGTGCAGATTACTCCGTCATCGCACAGGGGATTACTGGTCGTGTTCGTGCAGAGGTCGTTGACCTCATCGCAAGCGTCGACCGTGCATGCCACGGCGTCTGCACAATTCGGCGCCGTTCCGGCCTGACAATCCAACAGGGCATCGCAGGTCTCGAGGCCGTCACAGAACAGGGTGTTGTCGCAGAGGCCATCCGTCGGCGTGTTGACGCAGACATCGTTGATGTCGTCGCACGAATCGACGGTGCAGCCGACCAGGTCGTCACAGTTGACAGCTGTTCCCGGCTGACAATCGAGCAACGCGTCGCAGATTTCGACGCCGTCGCAGAACAGCCCGTTGTCGCAGAGTCCGTCATTCGTGGCGTTGACGCACACGTCGTTCGTTTCATCGCATGAGTCGATGGTGCAACCTACACTGTCGTCGCAGTTGACGGCAAGTCCCACTTGGCAGTCGAGGAGAGGGTCGCAAGTTTCAACGCCGTCGCAGAAGAGTCCATTATTGCAGAAAGCATCGCTCGGGGTGTGGATACACGTATCGTTGATCTCGTCACAAGAGTCTACGGTGCAGCCCGCAACATCAAAACAGTTCGGCGGCGTACCGACCTGGCAATCCAGCACCGCATCACACGTCTCAGCACCGTCGCAGAAGAGTCCGTTGTCGCAGTTGGCGTTGTTGGCGATGTTCACGATGGCGTCGAGAATCTCATCGCAAGAGTCATCGGTGCAGGCAACGCCGTCACTTGCGTTCGGTGCAATGCCGGCCTGGCAATCCAGCAACGCGTTGCAGGTCTCGATGCCGTCGCAGAAGAGCGTGTTGTCGCAGTTGGTGTCGTTCGGCGTGTTGACGATCACATCGAGCACCTCGTCGCAAGAATCATCCGTGCACGCCACGCCGTCACTCACGTCTGGTGGTGTGCCGGCCTGGCAATTGAGGACCGCGTCGCAGGTCTCCGCCCCATCGCAGAACAGCCCGTTGTCGCAGTTGGCGTCGTTGGTCGCATTCACGATGACGTCGAGGATCTCGTCGCACGAATCGTCCGTACAAGCGACGCCGTCATCGACGCTCGGCGCCGTACCGGCTTGGCAATCCAAAACTGCATCGCAGGCTTCTGCTCCATCACAGAACTGCCCGTTGTCGCAATTGGCGTCGTTCGTCGCATTTACGATGACGTCGAGGATCTCGTCACAAGAGTCATCCGTACAGGCCACGCCGTCATCGACGCTCGGCGCCGTACCGGCTTGGCAATCCGAAACTGCGTCGCAGGTTTCCGCCCCATCACAGAACTGCCCGTTGTCGCAGTTGGCGTCGTTGGTCGCATTCACGATGACGTCAAGGATCTCGTCGCAAGAGTCGTCGGTACAGGCTACGCCGTCGTCGACGCTCGGCGCGGTGCCGGCTTGGCAATCCGAAACCGCATCGCAGGTTTCCGCCCCATCACAGAACTGCCCGTTGTCGCAATTGGCGTCGTTGGTCGCATTCACGATGACGTCAAGAACTTCGTCGCAGGAGTCGTCGGTACAGGCTACGCCGTCGTCGACGCTCGGCGCCGTACCGGCTTGGCAATTCAGCACGGCGTCGCAGGTCTCAGCCCCATCGCAGAACAGTCCGTTGTCGCAGTTGACGTCGTTCGTCGCATTCACGATGACGTCGAGGATCTCGTCGCACGAATCGTCCGTACAAGCCACGCCGTCATCGACGCTCGGCGCCGTACCGGAATGGCAATCCGAGACTGCGTCGCAGGTTTCCGACCCATCACAGAACTGCCCGTTGTCGCAATTGGCGTCGTTGGTCGCATTCACGATGACGTCGAGAATCTCGTCGCACGAATCGTCCGTACAAGCCACACCGTCATCGACGCTCGGCGCCGTACCAATCTGGCAGTCCAGCACGGCATCGCAAGTCTCAGCCCCATCACAGAACAGCCCGTTGTCGCAGTTGGCGTCGTTCGGCGTGTTGACGATGACGTCGAGGATCTCGTCGCACGAATCATCGGTGCACGCGACGCCGTCACTCACATTCGGCGGCGTGCCGGCCTGACAATCCAGCAGCGGGTCACAGGTCTCGACGCCGTCGCAGAAGAGCGTGTTGTCGCAGAGGCTGTCGGTCGGCGTGTTGACGCAGGCGTTCGCGACACACGTGTCCACCGTACACCCAATCCCGTCATTGCAATTCAACGGCGTACCGGCCACGCATGTGTTGGTGGGCAGATTGCACGTCTCGACGCCGTTGCAGGCGTCCAAGTCGTCGCAATCGAAATCGGACTTGCAGCAGCTGGCTACCGGCGTGCCTGCCTGACAGCCCAGCAGCTCGTCGCACGTCTCAGCCCCGTCGCAGAACAACCCGTTATCACAATTGGCATCGTTGGCCGAGTTGACGACCGCGTCGAGAACTTCGTCGCACGTGTCGTCCGTGCACGCCACGCCGTCGCTGAGATTCGGTGCCGTGCCGGCCTGACAATCCAGCACCGCATCGCAAGTCTCAGAGCCGTCGCAGAACAACCCGTTATCGCAATTCGCGTCGTTTGGAGTACTGACAATGATGTCGAGGACTTCGTCACACGAATCGTCGGTACACGCAACGCCGTCACTAACGCTGGGCGGTGTTCCGGCTTGGCAGTTGAGTACCGCGTCGCAAGTCTCCGCCCCGTCGCAGAACAATCCGTTATCACAATTGGCGTTGTTCGGCGTATTCACGACGACGTCGAGAATCTCGTCGCACGAATCATCCGTGCACGCAATGCCGTCATCGACGGTCGGCGGCGTGCCTGCCTGACAATTGAGCACCGCATCGCAGGTCTCTGCCCCGTCGCAGAACAGCCCGTTGGCGCAGTTGGCGTTGTTCGGCGTATTCACGATGACGTCCAAAACCTCGTCGCAAGAGTCATCCGTGCAGGCCACGCCGTCATTGGCACTCGGCGGCGTACCAGCCTGGCAGTCCAGCACTGGGTCGCACGTCTCGGACCCATCGCAGAACAACCCGTTGTCACAGTTGGCGTTGCTTGGTGTGTTGATGATCGTATCGAGAACTTCATCGCACGAATCGTCGGTGCACACGACGCCGTCATCGACGCTCGGCGGCGTACCAGCTTGGCAGTTAAGCACCGGGTCGCAGGTCTCGGCCCCGTCGCAGAACAGACTGTTGTCGCAGTTGGCGTTGTTTGGAGTGTTGACGATCGCATCGAGAACTTCGTCGCAGGAGTCGTCCGTGCATGCGACTCCGTCGTCAACGCTTGGCGGCGTACCCGCCTGGCAATTAAGCACCGGGTCGCACGTCTCAGCCCCGTCGCAGAACAGAGCGTTTTGGCAGTTAGCGTTGTTCGGAGTATTGACGATCACATCGAGCACTTCGTCGCAAGAATCGTCCGTACACGCAACGCCGTCATCAACGCTCGGAGGCGTTCCCCCCTGACAATCCAGCAGCGCGTCGCAGGTCTCATCGCCGTCGCAGAACAGCCCATTGTCGCAGTTGGCATTGTTTGGCGTGTTGACGATCACGTCGAGGACTTCGTCGCAGGAGTCATCCGTACAGGCCACGCCGTCACTCGCATTCGGCGGCGTGCCGGCCTGACAATCCAGCAGCGCGTCGCAGGTCTCAACGCCGTCGCAGAAGAGCGTGTTGTCGCAGAGGCCGTCGGTCGGCGCGTTGACGCACGCGCTCGCAACACACGTGTCAACCGTGCAGCCGACTCCATCATTGCAGTCCAACGGCGTGCCGGGCACGCACGAATTCGTGGGCAGATTGCACGTCTCGACACCGTTGCAGGCGTCCAAGTCGTCGCAATCGAAATCGGATTTGCAGCAGTTGGGTACCGGCGTACCCGCCTGGCAGTCCAAAAGTGCATCGCAGGTCTCAGTTCCGTCGCACAGGAGCCCGTTGTCACAGTTGGCATCGTTGGCTGTGTTGACAATCACATCGAGCACTTCGTCGCAGGAGTCATCCGTGCAGGCCACACCGTCGCTGGCATTCGGCGGCGTACCGGCCAGGCAGTCGAGCACCGAGTCGCAAGTCTCAGCCCCGTCACAGAACAATGTGTTGTCACAGTTGGCGTTGTTCGGCGTGTTGACGATTGTATCGAGCACTTCGTCGCAGAAATCGTCCGTACACGCCACGCCGTCATCGATACTCGGCGGCGTACCGGCCTGACAGTTGAGGATCGGGTCACAGGTCTCGGCCCCGTCGCAGAACAGCCCATTGTCGCAGTTTGCATTGTTGGGCGTGTTGACGATTGTATCGAGCACCTCGTCGCAGGAGTCGTCCGTGCACGCTACACCGTCGTCGACGCTCGGCGCCGTACCGGCCTGGCAATTCAGCACCGGGTCGCAGACTTCGGC
>JAJDDU010000034.1 GCA_029260155.1 Phycisphaerae bacterium
GTCGTTCGGAAACGCCCAGTGGAGGACGAAGTGCCCTTCCTGTGAGGACTCCTCGCAAGGCGGTTCGCACGGATTGAAGACTTCCCATCCGGCCGGTGGTTCATACGGGAGGACATCGCCCTCGTACGCATAGAGCAACTCGTCTCCGAAGGCCGGCAGTGTGGAACAGGTCAACAGGACGGCGATCACGCACACCAAACACGCCCGCATCGTTCCTCGCTTAACTGTACACATTTCCATTGTAGATTAACACAATCTCAATGGAGGAACAAGGGGCGATAACCATTGTGTTTGAACGGAGTTACGCCACTATCTGCCAGAGTCTCTCCCCTGCTCTTGGCGCCCCAAAGTGGTCAGGCTACTTTGTAGTGGAGCACTCTCAGGCGGCGGGAGTGGGGAGGCCCGAGCGGCCGCCGGATACGGCCTCCGGTCGACACTCCACCCAGGGGAAGACCGAGGGACGCCAGCACTAAAGTAGCCTGACCCCTTTGCGCTCTCATTGGTAATCACTCCTTTCATTGAAGCAGAGTAGAATTGAGTCAGCGCCACGCGGCCCTGACGCGGAATTGTCCCGACTAGAGTGTTCGGTGATGTGTTCTTGAATGTCTGAATCGCAACAGCGCAAGCGCCCCAAAACTGAATAAGTAAGCCGTCCCTGGCTCGGGAATCACGAATCGCATTTGGAGGTCGGTGTCGTACTCTCTCCCCGACCCCGGTCCCATTGTTCCGATGCCCATCATCTGTGTCGTGATGCGGATCAGGTCACCGGTGCTCCCCTGGAGAACCGTTTCGACATCGGGAATGCTGGTGTCCGTCTCGACGAGGATTTCCGAGCGGGTCACGTTTTCAATGAGGACGTGCGTCGCCCCCGTAAACGGCGGTCCATACATGTCGTCGATGTCGAGCTCATAAAACCAATGAAGCTCGTCTGTGGGCATCGCGAACTCGATCACCGAAGAAAGCTCGGCGTCCGCCATCCCGCCCGGGTTGTCCCCACCGGGCAGAAATGATGGAAAATATCCCGCTTGCAATTCAACTCGCACATCGAACGTGTCGCCGAGCGCTCACAGGTCCGACCCGGTAAATGCGGCCGCAGACGCTCCGAGTGACCCAGGTCGCGTATAGTCGGATACGCGGATGCGGAATTCGAACCCGTTTGACTGCGCTCCGCAGCCCTCCCGCGACAACACCGGTCCGCCGTCGAAGACGTTGGCGGTGGCACTCGCGCAGAATTCCTCGCTCCAGGACCAAACCCCGTCTGCTCTCCCCGGACTTGTGCTGAACGCAAAGGCAGCCAAGAAGAGCACTGTCATGTTTGCACGAATCATATCCATTCCCTCCGTTCTGCCAGAACCGCCGCGCCCCCGGACGCTGCAAGAACACGAACTCACCGGAATCGGCATCAGTGCCTCCGAATCCCGCGTTCCACATCGCGTGGCCTTTTCCGACAGGAGCACGACCGCCACGTCAGCCATTGTACGGCGCGGCCGAAGTGTCGTTCATTGCTTTCTGATAATAACCTCTCAATTGTGCCCGCACGCGCGAGTTGACGATAGAATCGTTGGCTGGTGTGTCGCTGTACAGCATGAGGATGATTGGACGATTGGCGGAGATTGGAAGACGTAGCGGACTGGATGCTCAGAGCGCTGGCGGGCGAGCCGCCAGTGGCACCGTGCACGCTGCGTTTGTATTGACACCACTCCAGCGTGGACAGGGGCTTGCGGACTGCGACGGTGCGTGGTCGCGTGTGGGGGCGGTGTGGAGAATCGAGACCCCAGGTCCAGAGGACCTGGGCCACCCGGCGGGAGATGTGATTGTGGAAGAGGTCATCCTTGTAGACGAGTCGGACCGGGCGATCGGGTTCGCGGAGAAGATCCAGGCACACCTCGACGGGGGGAAGCTGCACCGGGCGTTTTCGATTTTCATTTTCGATTCGCGGGGGCGCATGCTCTTGCAGAAGCGGGCTGCTGCGAAGTATCACTTCGGTGGCCTATGGACCAACGCTTGCTGCGGGCATCCGCGGCGCGGCGAGGAGGTGGCGGAGGCTGCCCACCGGCGATTGGGGGAGGAGTTGGGAATCGAGATCGAGCTGGCCGAAGTGCATTCATTTGTGTACGAAGCTACGGACGCCAAGAGTGGGCTGACGGAGCGCGAGTACGACCACGTTCTGGTCGGGCGGTTTGATGGCAACGCTGTGCCCAACCCGGACGAGATCGACGAGCTCAAGTGGGTCGAGGTGGCCGAGCTTCAGGACGATGTGCTTGCGAATGCAAGCCGCTACACGCCATGGTTCGCCGAGGCGATTCCTGCAGTCCTGCGCAAGCTGAAGTCATAGCGGTCTGCGTCTTTCCCCGCAGGGTTTTGGGTATCTGGCGCAGGGGTTGCGGTTCTTGCACGCGGCTAGCCCGTATCCGGGCGGTCGACCCATCGCGACCCATTCCGTCATTCGGGGCGTAGCGAGGATTTCCCCCGGAATGTCGTTCCAGGCAGATTCCTCGCGACGCTCCTATGAAACGTTGCTCCGGATTGCCCGCGACGCCATTTCGACAGAGCGAAGCTGCGGAATGATCTAGCCGATTCGCCTTTCCGGCAAGATCCCTCGCTTACGCTCGGGATGACGAGGCGGGCGTTGCATTGGGACCACCCATGTGATGTCGCAGCATCGTTTCTTTCGCCGGTCGTCGGCAACGCCGGTCCGCAGTTCGGAATGACCACGATGTGCGTGGCCGCCACACATCGGGTGGGCTGCGGTGGTGTTGTGTGGCACGATTCTTGCCGGTATGCTGCGCCTGCACAGAGGTGCTGACCGACCATATCAGGGGTCCAGCGCATTGTTGGCGTTGGCGGATTGGTCGGCACGGAGTGGCATGGGCGGCTTGGTGGCGGCCCTCCCGCCTGGAAAACCCACCGGCGATCCGCCGGGTGACCAACATGGAGACACTAGCGATGGCGGAACTGAACCCGTTCAAGATTTCCCAGATACAGCTCGACGAGGCCGTTGGCGTGTTGGGATTGGACAAAGGCACGCACGAATTGTTGCGCTGGCCGATGCGCGAGTTTCGATTCACCCTGCCCGTGAAGATGGACACCGGTGAGACGCGCGTTTTTCACGGCTATCGCGTGCAGTACAACGGCGCCCGCGGACCCACCAAAGGCGGGCTGCGATGGCATCCGGATGAGACGATCGACACGGTCCGTGCGTTGGCCGCTTGGATGACGTGGAAGACGGCGGTGGTGGACATTCCGCTCGGCGGCGGCAAGGGCGGTGTGACGTGCAATCCCAAGGAGATGTCGGACGGGGAGAAAGAGCGTCTCGCTCGCGCATACATTCGTGCGGCGGCTCCGCATTTGGCTGTGGATCGCGATGTTCCCGCGCCGGACGTCTACACAACGCCGCAGATCATGGCGTGGATGATGGACGAGTACGAGACGATCGCCGGGCACAAGCACCCGGGGATGATCACTGGCAAGCCGATTCCGCTGGGTGGCAGCCAGGGTCGTGGCGATGCGACGGCTCGTGGCGGGGTGTACACCGTTCGCGAGGCGGCGAAGGTGTTGAACATAGACGCTGCAAAGGCCACGTACGCGGTTCAGGGATTCGGCAACGCGGGGCAGTTCGGTGCGTCGCTCCATCAGGAGATTCTCGGTGGCGGGACGCTCGTCGCGATCAGCGATTCCGGCGGCGGCGTCATGAGCAAGTCGGGCATCGATCCGCAGAAGGCGATTCACCACAAGCTTGAGACCGGTCGCGTGGCGGGTTTGCCCGGTACGACTCCGATCAGCAATGAGGATCTGTTGGAGTTGGACGTTGATGTGTTGTATCCGTCGGCGTTGGAGAACGTGATTACGGGTGACAACGCCGGGAAGATCAAGGCAAAGATCTCGTGCGAGTTGGCCAACGGTCCGACCACGCCGGAAGCGGACAAGATCCTGTTCGAGAAGGGCGTCTTCGTGATTCCGGACTTCCTGGCGAATGCGGGTGGCGTGACGGTGTCGTACTTCGAGCAGGTTCAGAACACGTACAACTACTACTGGACTCTGGATGACATCCACTCGCAGCTGGATCGCAAGATGACCGACGCGTTCCAGGCCGTGTACGCCATGAGCAAGAAGGAGAAGGTCCACATGCGTCTGGCGGCGTATCTGGTGTCCGTCTCGCGCGTGGCTGAGGCGTGCAAGCTGCGTGGCTGGGTCTAGGGCCACCGGCAATCGGTGAATTTCAGGCGGCTGCGCGATTCGCATCGCGCAGCCGTTTTCTTTGCAGTTGATCCGCGGATTTCGACGGCCTGCGTACGGCGGCGCGTTTCGGTGCGGTGTGCACCTCGCCAGCCGCTCCGGTCATTCCGAGCGCGGCGAGGAATCTGGCTGGAAGGGCGATACGGCTAGATTCCTCGCTGCGCTCGGAATGACCGTGCGACACAATTCGCCGTCCAAAGCGAGCTGTGACTGTGGAATCGCCACTCAGAGAGGGATGCACCCGCTTGGCGTTTGGTTGTGGTGCTTGTCAGGGGGATGGTCCGAATATAGGATAGGTTGTGCTCGATCCTTGACCCGCTTTTCTCAAGACCGTTATGTCTATGGCCAAACAACGGGTGTTGATTCTCGGCTCTACGGGTTCCATCGGACAGAACAGTCTGGAGGTCCTGGCCGGTCTGCGCGATCGGTTCGAGGTGGTGGGGCTGGCGGCTGGATCGCGTTGGGAGCTTCTGGCGGATCAGGTTGCGCGGTGGAAACCGCCACGTGTGGCTGTGAGTTGCCCGGAGGCGAGTGAATCGCTTCGTGGTGCTGTGGAAGGGACGTTGTGCGTTCACTCCGGGGCCGACGCGATGGTCGAGATGCTGGGCGCTTGCGATTTCGACTGTGTGATCGTCGGGGTTGTGGGCGCGGCTGCGCTTGCACCGACGATTCGTGCGGTCGAATTGGGCAAACGGGTCGCGATCGCCAACAAGGAGTCGTTTGTGATGGCTGGGGCGTTGCTGTCGTCCCTGGCGGAGACGACGGGTGCGCAGCTCATGCCGGTGGACAGCGAGCATTCAGCCGTTTTTCAGGCGATGCACGCGGGTCGTGCGGAGGATGTTCAGCGTGTGGTGCTGACGGCGTCCGGCGGGCCTTTTTGGGATTGGCCCGCAGAGAAGATCTCCCAAGCGACCTTGGCAGATGCCTTACAACATCCGACATGGGACATGGGCCCGAAGATCACCATCGATTCAGCTACGATGATGAACAAGGCGCTTGAGATTGTGGAAGCGCGTTGGCTGTTTGGCTTGAGGCACGATCAGATCGAGGTCATCATCCATCCGGAGTCGATCGTTCACTCGCTGGTTGAGTTCCTGGACGGGTCGATGGTGGCTCAGTTGGGGACTCCGGACATGCGGACGCCGATTCAGTATGCGTTGACGTATCCGGCGCGAGTGGCGTGTCCTTCGCCGCATCTGGACTTGGCGGCGATTCGGAAAATGACGTTTCATCAGCCTGACACCGAGCGGTTTCGGTCGCTGGCGATCGGGCACGAGGTGGCGCGGCGGGGCGGCACTGCCGGAGCGGTGATGAACGCCGCGAACGAGGCAGCGGTCGAGATGTTTAGAAATGGCGCGATTGGGTTCACGGATATTACGGTGACGGTGGAGGAAGTCCTGCGTCGTCATTCGTGGTCGGCGGACCCGTCGTTGGAAGAATTGATGCGTGCCGATGCATGGGCGCGTGACGAGGTGCTTCGATGTGCGGCCTGCTCGTGAGTGGAACTTCTGAGATGTTGGCGCAATCCGTGCTGGGCGGTGCCTGGAGCGCGGTTTGGCCTTTTCTGTTAATCTTCATCGGTTTCAGCTCGGTGATCTTCGTACACGAGCTTGGCCACTTCATGGCTGCCAAGTGGATGGACGTGCGGGTGGACCGTTTCGCGATCGGTTTTTCGAGCGAGCTTGTCGGGTTCACCAAAGGTGAGACGCGCTACTCATTCAACATTCTGCCGCTTGGCGGGTACGTCAAGATGCTTGGGCAGGAGGACTTCGATGACAAGACGCTGGAGCTCAAGAACTCGGGTGACCCGCGGTCGTTCCTGAACAAGACCGTGCTTCAGCGTGCGGTGATCGTGTCGGCTGGCGTGGTGATGAACATCTTGTTCGCGGCGTTTCTGCTGGTCATCGTGTTCATGCACGGCGTGGAAACGAATTCCACGACGATCGGACAGGTTGTTCCGGAGTCACCGGCGGCGATGGCGGGTTTGCAGCCGGGCGACACGGTGCTGAAGATCAACGGCAGCGTGATACGGGAATACCAGGAGATCAGCTATTCGGTGGTGCTGGCGGACCCGCATGAGGCGTTGGACTTCGAGATCGAGCGCGACGGCGAGGTGCGGCATGTGTTGGTCAAGCCGAGGCCCGAACAGCAGAGGAACTTGCTTCAAGTCGGCATCACGTCGGCGACGACGCGCGAGGTGATCTTCCCGGTGGATACGCGTTTCGATCCGCACAACCCCGATCACCTTCAATCGGGCGACGTGGTGGTCGCGATCGAGGGTGAACCGTTGGAGGAAGATCCCCACGGCGGCATCGAGCAACTGTGGCGGACGGCGGACGGGGCGGATGTCACGGTGACGGTCGAGCGGCCTGACAACCTATTGGACCTCGACAGCCCGATGACGCGGCGGGAAGCTAAGGTGTTCAACTGGATGATTCTCGACCCCGACGGTCCGATCGAAAACAAATACGCACGTAGCGTCCTCGGGCTGATGCCGTTGGTGGAAGTGCACAGCCTGGCTGCCAAAGGGCGAGCTGCGCTGCCTTGGATCAAGAACCGTGATGTTATATTGAAGATGGGTTCACATGCCAATCATACTCACGAACAGGTGGCAGATAGCCTTGCGAGAAGCGTCAAGCGGCTTGACCCTAATCGACCGGCGTCGTGGCGACAGAGGTTATACGACCACTTTACGTGGAGCGCCGAGTCCGACATCCCTGTGACGGTCCTCCGTCGCGGCGCGCCGCAGCCGTTCGCGCTCATCGTGACCCCCAAGATTCGTGACGAAGATGAACCACCGTTGGTCGGTTTTCAGATCGGCGCGGTGGCGGGCGATACGCTGCGGATCTCCGGCGTTCAAGAGCGCGTTCACGGGGAATTGACTCCTGCCGCCGAGGCGGGCGTGCCGCCGGGCGCCAAGATTCTCGCGGTTGGCGGCAAGGCTGTGTCGACTTGGGGCGAGTTGGTTGAGGCGTTTCGCCTGGCGGCCGGCTCGACGGTTCGGTTGGGGTACGAGACGCGCGACGGGGAGCCTGTGACTTGCGATTTCCGCGTTCCGCACTGCTTGCGCACGAAACTCGGCGTGTCGACGCTGGGCGACATCGTTTCAGTCGCCGGGCAGAAAAGCGTGAAGGTGCAGGGCGAGACGCGGCAGCAATATGTGTCGGTCGTCCACTCGTTGGGATTGTATCACGCGTTGCAGCGGTCGCTGGATGCCAACGGTGGCAAGCCGACCACTGTCACCGTTCGCTATCGAAAAAAGCACTACGGGGAGGAGTTCGAGGAAACTGTGGCGCTCACAGCCGACATGATCGACCCGTGGCTGGGGCGTGTTCGCTATCTCCCCGAAGTGTACATGCAACCGCAAACCGAGATGTTCAAGGCGGATGGCTTGGTTGATGCGCTGGCGATCGGTGCTCGCAAGACCGGGTACTTTGTGCTTCAGGTGTACACGATGATGCAGCGGATGATCGTGTCGCGCAGCGTCGGCGTGGAGCAGATGTCCGGGCCGGTAGGCATTGTCAAGATCGGCAGCGACGTCGCCCGCGTGGGCTTTATCCGATTGTTGTTCTTCCTGGGCATCATTTCGGCGAACCTGGCCGTGATCAACTTCCTCCCGCTGCCGATCGTCGACGGAGGCCTGATGGTGTTCTTGATTATCGAGAAAATCAAGGGCTCGCCCGTGAGCATGAAGGTGCAGGTGGTGACTCAGGTCATCGGCGTTGTGCTGATCGGAGCTGCGTTTCTGTTCGTCACGTTTCAGGACGTGGTGCGGCTGGCCGGTTGACGGAAACGCTCCCCTGCGGGTCGCCGCTAAACGGTGGGAGGCTTCGGATGCGCCTTGCCGATTCCGGATTCGAGTTACGGGATCACACTGCGGACATTGCGCTGTATGCCTGGGGCGATTCGCTGCCCGCACTCTTTTGCTCGGCTGCGGCGGGGCTGTACGCGACGATCGGGGATTTGGAAGTCGACGGAAAGTGCCATGCTGTGACACTGTCTCTCGAAGCCGGGGACGCTGAGTCACTGTTGCACGATTTTCTGTCTGAGTTGCATTTTCGGTTCGAGACGCGCGGCGAGGTGCACTCCGATTTCGGCTTCGATCGATTGGACGAACATGTCCTGAGCGTCAAAATGTGTATGGCGAGAGTGGATCACCAGAAGTCAGTCTTTGATCGTGAGGTCAAGGCCGTGACTTATCACGATCTCGAAATCACGCAGAGTGATGGGCGTTTTGAAGTAACCTTGATTCTGGATATCTAGGCGTGAACAAGCGATTCGAGGGAACCATTGAGCGGATTGATCGGTATCGCTGGCGGATACCGAAATCGCACCGGGATACGATGCGCGTTGACGGCATTGTGTACGCCGACGACCGGCTGATGCAGATGATCCGCACGGACTACTCCTTGGAGCAGGTCGCCAATGTCGCAACGTTGCCGGGGATCGTGCGATACAGCCTGGCCATGCCGGACATTCACTTTGGCTACGGCTTTTGCATTGGGGGCGTGGCTGCGACGGATCCCGCCGAGGGCGGCGTGATCAGTCCCGGCGGTGTCGGGTATGACATTAACTGCGGCGTGCGGCTGATCCGCAGTGATCTCACCGAAAAAGACGTTCAGCCGCGACTCAAGGTTCTGATCGACAGGTTGTTTGAGACAGTGCCGTGCGGTGTTGGGCAGCGCGGCTTGGTCAAGTTCGACCGCAAGGAACTGAAGCAGTTGATGGCCGCCGGCTCGCGCTATGTTGTGGACAGAGGGTTCGGCGTTCCCAGTGATCTGGAAGTCACCGAAGGCGGAGGCTGCCTCGATGGTGCGAACCCCGATTACGTCTCGGACCGGGCGATCGAGCGCGGGGCGCAGCAGTGCGGGACACTGGGATCGGGGAATCACTTTCTTGAAGTGCAAGTGGTCGATGAAGTGGTCGATGAAGCGGCGGCGCGCGTGATGGGTCTCGAAAAGGGGCTTGTCTGCGTGATGATTCACTCGGGGTCGCGTGGTCTGGGGTATCAGGTCTGCGACGACCATCTTGGACTGCTGCGCGATGTGCCACGCAAATACGGGATCGAACTGCCGGATCGGCAACTGGCGTGCGCGCCGATCCACTCCAAGGAAGGCGCTCGATACCTCGGGGCGATGCGCGCTGCGGCAAACTACGCCTGGTGCAATCGACAGATTATGACGCATTTGGCGCGGCAGACGTTCGAGCGTGTTTTTGAACTTCGGGCACCGCAGTTGGGAATGCGACTGGTATATGACGTGGCCCACAACATCGCCAAGATGGAACCGTACGACGTCGACGGATGCTGCAAGAACTTGTGCGTGCATCGCAAGGGTGCGACACGGGCTTTTCCGCCTGGGCATACGGAAGTGCCGGCGAAGTACCGCAAGATCGGTCAGCCGGTGCTCATTCCCGGCGACATGGGGCGTAGTAGTTGGGTGCTCGTGGGGCAGGATGGAGCGATGACTGACACTTTCGGTAGCAGTTGCCACGGCGCTGGACGTGTCATGTCGCGCACCGCGGCGGTCCGCAGTGCCAAGGGTCGATCGATTCGTCAGGAGTTGGCTGATCGCGGCGTGATCGCTCGCGCCCGAGGTCGGCGCGGTTTGGATGAAGAGCAGCCCGAGGCGTACAAGAATGTCAATGACGTGGTCGGCGTCGTCGACGGCGCGGGCATTAGCAAGCGCGTCTGTCGGATGAGGCCGATCGGAGTGATCAAGGGCTAGTTGGCAACTGCTGGGCGACCGTTCCATGAGTGAACACTGTGATGTTCTTGTGATCGGCGGGGGAATCATCGGCCTGTCTGTTGCGTTGCGCGTACGGCAGTCCGGGGTGAGCGTGACGTTGTTGGAACGGGGCGATTGCGGGCGCGAGGCGTCGTGGGCGGGCGCTGGTGTTATTGCGCCGGCCAAGCCGCAGCGACACGGACCGATGTCGATGATCCAGCGTGCGAGCGTTGAGCGGTACGCGGGTTTTTGCGAGGAGATTCGCGAGGTCTCGGGG
Organism: Phycisphaerae bacterium; assembly: GCA_029260155.1. GTDB lineage: Bacteria > Planctomycetota > Phycisphaerae > UBA1845 > UBA1845 > OFTM285. The sequence goes on from JAJDDU010000034.1 coordinate 10,240, forward strand.
ATCGACCCGGAGTATGATCGCTGCGGCGCGATCGAATTCCTGACCACCGAGCAGTTCGTCCGGATGGCTAGGTCAGACGTTCGGGTCATGAGCGATGTGACGACCGAAGAGGGCTCGCCCGTTGTCGAAGTCTTGTCGTCTGAGCAGGTGCGTGCCTTGGAGCCCGGTGTGACCGGGGAAGCGGTCGGGTATCTTCGCAACCGTGTTACCGCCCAGGTGCGGAACCCGCGAATCCTCCAGGGGTTGCGTGTCGCGTGCGAACGGCTTGGTGTGCGAGTCCGTGAGAACGAAGCTGTCGGCGAGTTGATCGCCGGCACGAACCGGGTTGACGGTGCCCGCACGCAGGCGGGTGCCTACTCAGCCGATCGGACGGTTTTGTGTGCCGGGGCATGGTCGAGCGAGTTTGCGCCGCAGGCAATCGCCGAACTCGTCCCAGTGCATCCGGTTCGTGGCCAGATGGTGTTGGTCGAACGGGACCGCCCGCTGCTGACACACGTGATCAAGCGTCGAAAGCACTACCTCATACCGCGTCGCGACGGGCGTATTCTTGTCGGTGTCACGTTGGAGCCGGACAGCGGCTTCGAGGCGGGCAACACTGCCAAGGGGATCAACTCCATGCTTGACGGAGCGATGGCGATGGTCCCGTCCCTGTCTGATTCACGCGTGGCGGGGATGTGGTCTGGATTTCGCCCAGGCACGCCGGATACCCGTCCGCATATCGGCTTTGTTCCGGGGTGGGAGGGGCTGATCGCGGCGACCGGGCACTATCGCCTGGGTGTGACGCTCGCCCCGGTGACGGCCGACATCGTGCGCGACCTGATTGTGGACGGCAGTACGCCTTTTGACCTTGCGCATTGCGCTCCGGGGCGGGCATTCAGCACGTCGGCCGCGCGATGACGATTTTGCGTGGAATTGGCGAGCGATTTGACGGTACTTGACCGCTGCAGAACCCGATTATAATGTTATCGAGCGCGTCGATTGCGGCGGGATCAGCCGGCGGCGCGCATCCTGGTTGCGTCAATGTTCTCAACACATTAAAGGCGGTGTGAAATGGCAATTCGAGTAGGCATCAACGGTTTCGGGCGGATCGGGAGGCTCGTGTTTCGGGCGGCCATGGAGAGAGGCGACAAGATCGACATCGTTGCCATCAACGACCTCGGTAATCCGCAAGCGCTCGCCCAACTGCTCAAGTACGACTCGGTCCATGGCCGGTTCAACGGAACGGTCATGGTCGAAGGCGACAAGGCGCTCAACGTGAACGGCAAGACCATCAAGGTGTGCGCGGAGCGATCGCCCGCGAATCTGCCGTGGAAGGAACTCGGCGTGGACGTCGCGATTGAGTCGACCGGCATCTTCACGCAACGCGCGTCGGAGAGGGGCGGTTACGGCGATCACCTCAAAGCCGGCGCTAGGAAGGTCGTCATCTCGGCACCTGCCAAAGATGAACCTGACCTGACGCTGGTCATGGGCGTCAACGACGATCAACTCAAGCCGGAGCACATGTGCGTTTCAAACGCCAGCTGCACGACCAACTGCCTCGCGCCGCTGGTCAGCGTTTTGCACAACGAGTTCGGTCTGGTGGAAGGCTTGATGACGACCGTTCATGCGTACACGAACGATCAGAACACAGCCGACCAGTTGCACAGCGATCCGCGACGGGCCCGCGCGGCAGCCATGAACGTCATCCCGACGACGACCGGAGCAGCCAAGGCGGTTGGCAAAGTTATCCCCGCGTTGAACGGCAAGCTCAATGGCCTGTCGCTGCGCGTGCCGGTGGCGGACGGTTCGCTGACCGACCTCGTCGCAGTCCTCGAAAAGAGCGTTAGCATCAGCGACGTCAACGGCGCCCTCAAGTCTGCGGCCGAAGGCAGGTTGAGAGGCATCATGGAGTACAGCGAGGACCCGCTGGTCAGCAGCGACATCGTCGGGAATCCGCACTCGTGCATCATCGACAGCCTGTCCACCATGACCATGCCGGTGGCGGGTGGCAAGATGATCAAGTGCTACGCATGGTACGACAACGAGTGGGCTTACTCGGTGCGGACCGTCGACCTGATCGAAAAAATCGCGGCGATGTAACGCGCCGGGATGCCATGGGTGGCCCATCGCTTCAGCGGTGGGGGACTCAAACGTCGGGTGGCATGGCCACGCTTGCGTGGCCATGGCCTTGGAACCTGTCGAATCATGCCCACGCGAGCGTGGGCATGCCACCCCCCACAGGATGCACGCGGAGACAATTGTATGGCCAAGCGATCCATCGATGATATCGACGTTAAAGGTCAACGGGTTCTCGTCCGACTGGACCTGAACGTTCCGCTCGACAGTGCCTGTCGTATCACGGACGACGGCCGGATCCAGGCTGCGCTGCCCACGGTGCGGAAACTGATTGCGGGCGGCGGCCGACTGACTCTAATGAGTCACCTTGGGCGACCCAAGGGCGACCCCGAGAGTGACAAGAGGTTGTCACTTGCACCGGTCGCGGCCCGTTTGACGGAGTTGCTCGGGCAGCCCGTCGCCCTCGTCTCGGGAAACGCAGGCGAGACGGTGAACGGCTTGGCTGATGGGCAATGTTGCCTGCTTGAGAACCTCCGTTTTCACGAAGCGGAGACCATCAAGAACAAAAAGGCCAAGGACGATCCCGACCTGCGGACCAAGAAGGACCGCTTCGCAGGCGAGTTGGCCGCGCTGGCTGACGTTTACGTCAACGATGCCTTCGGTACTTGCCATCGTGATAATGCAAGCATGCTCACCGTCCCGCAGCAGATGGAGGGAAAACCTCGCTGCATTGGCTACCTCGTCGCCAAGGAGTTGAAGTTTCTCGGCGACGCGGTGACCAGCCCGAAGCGGCCTTTCGTCGTCGTTTTGGGTGGGGCCAAGGTCTCCGACAAACTCGGCGCGATCGAATCGTTGCTGGATAAGTGCGATACGTTGCTGATCGGCGGTGCGATGGCGTACACGTTCGCAGCCGCGGGCGGAGAGTCTGTGGGCAAGAGTCTCGTCGAACCAGATCGCTACGAGACCGCCCGCACGCTACGCGCGAAGGCGGGCGACAGGATTCGGATTCCGCTTGACTCGGTGGCCGCGGCAGCCATCAGCGCCGACGCCGATACCGAGATCTGCGCGGGCGCAATCCCGTCTGATATGATGGGCTTGGATATCGGTCCGAAGACGATCGCCGCCTACTGCGACACCCTCCACACCGCCGCGACGATTTGTTGGAACGGCCCGATGGGCGTGTTCGAGACGCCGCCGTTCGATACGGGCACGGTCGCGATCGCCAAGGCCGTCGCCCAAGCAACCAGCCGCGGCGCCACCACGATCGTCGGCGGTGGCGACAGCGCAGCCGCGATCAAGGCAGCGGGCTTGGCCGATCAGGTCAGCCACGTGTCCACCGGCGGCGGCGCCTCCCTGGAATTCCTCGAAGGCAAACCCTTCGCCGCCATCGACGTCCTGGACGATGCGTAGTATCCTTGGAAGCTGGCGTGGGAGACGCCGAGTAGCGCACCGCCACTCGACACGCCGCTGAAGAGGACACAATGCCACCAACTGTATTCAAACTTACGACGCCAGGACTCCGCATGGCGCCGTCGCTGCTGGCGGCGGATTTTGGTCGGCTTCGGGAGCAGGTCGCGCTGGTCGAAGAAGGCGGGGCGGATCTGCTGCATCTGGATGTCATGGACGGACACTTCGTGCCGAACATCAGCTATGGTCCCGGGCTGATCGAGCACCTCAGACCGCACACCAAGCTCTTTTTCGACACGCACCTGATGATCGAGGAACCCAAGCGCTACGCGGAGGTGTTCGCCAATGCGGGTTCCGATCTCATCACCTTCCACGCGGAAGTGACGGAATCCCCCGAGGACGTGATCGAGCATATTCACAGCCTCGGCGTGTCAGCGGGGATCTCCATCAACCCAACGACACCGGTGTCAGCCATCGAACGCGTGCTCCCCGATCTCGAATTGGTCCTGGTTATGAGCATTTGGCCCGGTTTTGGGGGGCAGGCCTTCATGCCCGAGGTGCTCGCCAAGGTCGAGAAGCTCCGCGGAATGCTCCGTCCGGACCAGCGGCTTGAGATTGACGGCGGAATCAACCAGAATACCATTGCTCAGGCGGTGGCGGCTGGAGTCGACACCCTGGTCGCGGGTTCTGCTGTTTTCGGCAAGGCCGATCCGGTGGAAGCCATGAGCGACCTGCGCGCGTTGGCTGAGGCGAGTTTGACATCCGAGGGACGGACGCCGTCATGATGGTGAAGAAACGGGACATCCCCGCAGGCGTGTGGGACAGTTGCCAGCAGTGCGGGCACATGGTCTATCAAAAAGAGGTTGAGGAAAACCTTCACTGCTGTCCGGAGTGTGGCCACCACCGCCGGATCAACGCGCGCATCCGTATCGAACAGCTCGTCGATCCCGACTCGTTCGAGGAGTTGTACGCCGATCTCTCGCCGATGGACCCGCTGAAGTTCAAGGACCGCATCCCCTACCGCGAGCGTATCAAGGCGACCCAGCGGAAGACCGGCGAGCGGGACGCGGCCGTCGTGGGGCGGGCGTTCATTCGTGGGCGCGCCGTGATTCTCGGCGTGATGAACCCTGCCTTTATCATGGCCTCCATGGGCGCCGTCGTCGGCGAGAAGATCACCCGAGCGATCGAGCGCGCAATCGAAGAGGACCGCCCGCTCATACTGGTCACCGCGTCGGGCGGAGCGCGCATGCAGGAGGGAATGGTCTCCCTGATGCAGATGGCCAAGACCTCAGCCGCGCTGGCCAAACTCGATGAAGCGGGGGGGTTGTACATCGTCGTCGCGACCGACCCGACCACGGCCGGCGTGGCTGCGAGCTTCGCGAGTCTGGGCGACGTCATCGTCGCAGAGCCCGGCGCAATGATGGGCTTCGCGGGACCGCGCGTGATCGCCAACACCATCAAGCAGGAACTCCCCGAGGGTTTTCAGACCGCTGAGTTCATGCAGAAGCACGGCTTCGTCGACCGGATCGTAAAACGCCAGGATCTCCGCCGCGAGATCGCCCGCCTCATCGACTACTGCGGCAAGTGAGCGAAGCGTCTTTCCTCGCATGCGCCTCGGGCTCCGACCAATGACGCCGAAGCGCTGCGGACTCCTTCTTCCGACCAGACCGCTCGGAACTACGGGTGGCAGAGGGTGCAATCGACTATTGGATTGGGCGCTCGGTTGTAGCTCCTCGGCGTATGGCTCTTGTTGTGGCATTCGATGTTGCAATAGCCCCGGCCATCCGGCGGGTTCTGCCCGCTGTTGATCCAGAACGAACTGCTCGCGTCGAAACCGCTGTTGTACTGAATATCGTAGCCGTTCTGCACGGCGAAATCGAAGCTGAACAGACCACTTTCCGCGGCATCGGCGCCCGCGTGCACGTCATGACAGATGATGCACGGAGCGTCCGCTCCGTTCACGTGTTTGTCGTGCCGATTATCGAAGGCGTTGTTTTGCAGGACCGTCTCGTTCTCGTCGTGACACAGCCAGCAGGCGTCGTAGTCGCCGTCGCCCTCGCTCCACGGGTTGTTGTCGGCTATGACGTAGTTGCGTCTGAGGATCGAGAGGTTCTGAGATCCGTGCTGTTCGTGGCAGTGCGTGCAACTCTCCGGGCCTAACTGAGTCGCGTGCGTCGTTCCCGCATACGCTGATTTGTCATAACCCGTGCCCGATGAAGCGGCGGGGAACGTCACACCGGCCGGCGGTGCCCCATCGTGACACACGATGCAGAATTCCGCCTGAGTACCCGCCCATGCAGTTAGTCCGCCGGCATCGGGATTGGCGAGGAGACTGGTTGGGTTGGCCAAGTGCGGGTTGTGGCAATCCGTGCACTCGACCTTGGATCCGTCCACCTGTTCCAGCGAACTGACGTTGTGATGCGTGGCGAGGCCGAACGCCGTCTGCACGTCGCTTGTCGCCGGACCGTCGGTGTCGTGGCATGTGTAGCACATGCCCTCTTCCTCGCGAAGCGCGTCGCCTGCGACAGGAGTTTGCGAAGCGTCGGCAGGAGCCAGCAACTTCCGTTTGGCTGAACCATGCCCGGAACTGTGGCAGCCGAACGTCTCGCCATTACCGTAACAACTCATCGGGGAAGTTCGGTGCGACGACACCAACCACCCGGCGCTATCGATGGCGAGCGGCATGACACCGTCTGTAAACGGCGCCGCCCCACCGGCGGCGTTCGCGTCGTGGCACGCCAGGCAGAACCCATCCAACTTGGCTGCCTCGACGGAGTCTGCGGTCGGGTCGCCCGTCAGCGCAACCACCGCTGCTGGGTTCGTCGGATCGTCTGCGTTCTTCAGTCGCACCTGCCCTTGCTGGTGCTGACTCATGTCGTGACAGACTTCGCAGTCGGCATCATCGAGCACCGCACCCTGAAGGTGGTGACTGGCAAGCCCGAACTCGGGCACGATCGGGCGCCGCGGTCCCTGGGCGGCCTGGTGGCAATCCTGACAGGACCCAGCCGTCGGCAGGAAACCGTCCTGGTGCGGATGGCAGGTCGTGCAATCCAGACCGTCATTGTGCGGCGTTCCGGCTCCATCGTTCAGGTGGTAATTGGTGGCTGTGTGACAGACCTGGCAGATACCGTCGTTCTGCGCGGGGTCGCCGTCGTTGAAGCTGTTCGGACCGGTGAGCGCCGTGAAGATTACCGGTTTGTCGACGCCGAGCGTCTCGTTGCGGACGACGTCATTCACCAAGAAGAGGTTGGCGTTTGTCGGGTCGTGGAGTTCGTGACACTGCGTGCAAACCGGCTCCCATGCCGCGCCCGTTGTATGTACGATCGGGTGATCCACACCACTGTGGCAGGCTGTACAGAACGGCACCAACTCCGTCGGATCGCCGGTCAGTGGCAACGCGGTGACCGGGGTGTTGGGATCGGCCCAGAGACGTACGGTGCCGAGCTGGTGCTGTGTCATCTCGTGACACGTGTTGCAGTCGGCGTCGGTCATTACGGCGCCGGCCAAGTGGTGACCACCTGATCCGTCGGCGTTGACCACCGATGCTCGTCCGCCGACCGGGATGCCGTCGCCGTTGTCCTGCGGGGCGCTGTGACACGCGATGCAGGACGGCGATGCCGTCGGCAAGAAGCCCGTTCCGTGCGGGTGGCAGGTGGTGCAGTTCTCACCGTCATTGTGCGGCGTTCCGGTGCCGTCGTGCAGGTGGAAGTTGGTGGCTGTGTGACAGACCTGGCAGATGCCGTCGTTCTGCGCGGGGTCGCCGTCGTTGAAGCTGTTCGGACCGGTGAGCGCTGTGAAGGTCACGGGCTTGTCGACTGCGAGGGTCTGGTTACGCACGACGTCGTTGACCAGGAAGAGGTTGGCGTTGGGCGGATCGTGGAGCTCGTGACACTGCAGGCAAGTCGGCTCCCAGGCTGCGCCCGTGGTGTGGATGATCGGATGGTCCGCGCCGGTGTGACAGCTTCCGCAGAAGCCTTCGACTTCCGTC
>JAJDDU010000331.1 GCA_029260155.1 Phycisphaerae bacterium
ACCGCGCCAACCCGTTGCAAACGACTTCCAAGTTCCCCAACGCGAGGTAGCCGCACACCGCGACGGAGGCCGACTACGATCTGGACGGCGACGTGGAGATCTTCAGCGGCATCTGGCGGACGTTGTATGCTTGGGACTTCCCCGGCCCGGAGTGCAGCGTGCAGTGGCCTCGATCGAGCGGCAATCTCGGCAACACCGGCGCGATCACCCCTCCGACGGTCGACACCAGCGAGTGGGTCTTGTTCAACACCTGCCTCACCGGCCCCGACGTGGGCGCGATTCCCCCCGAGTGCATCTGCCTCGACGCCGACAACGACGCCGACACAGACCTCCACGACTTCGCCGCCCTGCAGCGCGTGTTCGAATAGACCTATCGGCTGTCAGCTGTCAGCCATCAGAGGCGGGCGGGCGGCGTTCGAATCCTCCACCGCTGAATCGATGGGGCGCCCTGTATGGGGCGTCGGGGATTAGTCGACCGGGGCGAGGGTCCGATCTGATTGCGGTTCGGCTTGGGGGTGGTTAGCGGCTTGGTCGTACGCCTGCTGTGCTCGTTTGATGCGGCGGCAGTGGCGGGCCTTGGCTTCGTAGCCCATGGTGGCCATATCAAGGGATAAGAGGATATCGAGTTTCCGTCTCAGGGCTTTTTCGGTCGCGGTTGAGTCCATCGGATGCCCCCCCTGGGACAGCGGACGCGGTCGGCCGGAGGCGATACGATAGGGCCGATCCGTCGCGGTGAAGAGTTCCAAATCGCCGCCGTTCAGAGGATCGGCATACCCGGCCGTCACAAACGAGCGAAATCCACTCCAAGATCGCGTCGCGATCAGCCCACTGGGGTCGGCGTTACTGGTTATCGGTCCGGCAGCGGCCAAACGCCGAGGAACGTCGCCGGTGCGCGGCGACCTTGACGTCCGATTTGCGCCGGACCTTGGTTACTGCGTCCGCGTGATCCACTTTGATTTATCAATTGAGTTATCAGTCCGTCCCAATAGCGTCATTGTGGCGACGTCGTGGGAGTTTCCGCTTGACTCCATCGCTGGACCGCAGTTACCATCCTCAGTGCCCACGCGGTGTTCCGGCTGCGGCATCTTGCGCTGTCGGGGGTAACATCGGCGGGGAGGGACTAGACGGGCGCTTTGTGCGTCTGGTTTCGTAGTAACGAGGAAGCAAGGGAAAGGAAGCAGATCGGCGCGGCTGGCGGGTTTCTGCGCAAGAAACAGGTTCGAGCAAGACGCGGGACCAATGAGTCGCCTACGATTCAATGAGCAGGATAGATCGGGCCGGCGCATTTAGGGGGTGGCTGGCCTGTGCGGGAAAGAAGCGTGGGGCCTCGGTCACATAACCGTGTCTCGCCGCCAGCGAGGGTTGGCGGCCGCTTCCCAGATAGTGATTTTCGTCCGAAACGCTCACTGCGTGGTCGCGGGGTGTTTGCGTTTGGAAACGTGTGTCTGCGCGCATGGAGCGTGGGTGAATCAGAAATATCGCAATTGATAGGTAGTATTTGGTGTTGAGACTTCGGATTGCTAGAGTTTCCACGGGGCGCGGCACGTTCGCCGGTGTCCTGACGAAACATGGTCGCACTCTGCCGGTTGGAGCTAGGAGTAATAAAATGTTGAGATACTGGTCGTTGTTTGTCGCGGTGATCGTGGTCGTCGCAGGATCGAACGCGCCGGCAGTCGCCGCCGATGGCAACGCTGTGAGCGCAACTTCCGCCGCGGAGTTGGACACGGGACTGATCCAAGGCGCGCCGGTTTTCGCCGGCGGGACCGGCGATCTGTCATCGTGCCCTGACTGCCCGAAGCTGTACAACAACACGGACATTTGCACCATCACCACGCAGGCGTTGCCCGTGGGCGGCAAGACGCCGGACGGGATGGCCTTGCGTGATTACTTCCTGACCAACGGCGGGACGCTCTCGGGATTCGACATCTTTGTCATGAACGGCAAGACGGAGATTTTAAATCATGGCGGGACTCTTGAGCAGTTGGACCAACCGTTGCAGATGCAGTTCTACACGGGAACCGACACGCGGTTTCTCGGCGATAGCCTTGGCCCGGCCGGGCTGTTCCGAACCCTGGGGGGTCCGTCGATTTCAAAGATTCCGGTGTGGTTTGATCCGAACACGACGACTTGCTCGGACGACGGGCTAGCTTGTGACCAAAACGATGCGGGTGCGTGCGATGGCGACCCCAGCCTGTGCACCGGCGTTGCGGGGTTGATTCGGGTCAGCGTGGACTACATCAACCAGACTTACAATCTCGTCGGGCTGTACGAAGACCCGCCCGGCAGCGGCAATACCGTCGAAGAGCAACTCAATCCGCTCAACCAGTTCCTCGGAACGAGCCCTGGGCGCCTGCCGATCACATTGCCCGCCGGCAAGATAGGCCTCGACGTCAAATTGAGCGGGGAGTTTAGTATCTGCAACCAGGGCGATCCGAAGGCAGGTTTTGTGCTGGCAGGCGGTGGCCCTGGCAACGAGGACGGGCTGCACGTCATCGCGGAGCACGGGGACAGTCCGGCTTCCCTCTGCATCCCCAACGAGTGGCCCTTGATATGCAACGGCGCCGACTGGACGCCGTTCGAGACGTTTGCATGCCCCGAGGGGGATGCGGACTGCGTGGCCGTCTTCGGAGCGGGTGCCCTTTGTGACGAAGGCCTCTGCGTCGACACATTTCCGCAGCCTTGCGGGGGCGGTGATGTGTGCAATTTTGACCGCCCCTTCAACGGCCTGGCCCTGGTTTTGTACGTCGGCCCCAACAGCGACGAGCTGGCGGATGAAAACGGCAACAACGACATCGCCGCCGCCGACATGCTCGCTGCGCCGGCTGCGGGCACTGGTGAGATCACGAAAATCACCGGATTCGTCGGCGACAACGGAACGCCGATCGGCGCCGGGACATCGTTCCCCGCGTACGACCATGGCGAGCCTGGCGACGGAGACGTGGACCTGCTTGACTGGCGGCACCTCCAGATCTGTTTCGGTCGGACAGACTTTGACGTCCCCGGCGAGCCAAGTTGCGCGGTCCATGACCGCGACAACGACGACGTGATCGACGTTGACGAGTTTGACGGATTCTCAGATTGCTTCACGGGCGATGTGAGCGACCCCAACTTTACGGCCAACGATCCTCTGTTGTGCAGTGGCGAGATTCCGCCGCCGCCGCTTCTATTGCAGGACGTGGATATCTACAGGATCAACGGCGTCAACGCGGGAGACGTGGTGGCCATCCGCGTCGAGGGCAGCAAGAGTGGGAGCTTCAGCCCGCTGTGGGATCCTTACCTGCGCGTGTTCGACGGTTCCGGCGATCAAATCCCCTTCGCCAACGGTGAAGGTGGTGAGAGTGACGATTTCGAGCCCTCAAGTCTCGATGCCTTTACCACCGTCGTGGTGCCGGCTGGATCCTCGTCGATCTTCGCGGGGATCAGCACTTCCGGGCAGATCCAAGAACTGACTGCACCGACTTGCAGCACCGGCGCAGACTGTGTGGCTGCCGGCGTTACCGGCACGTGTGCGGGCGGTGACAACGACGGTCTGGACTGCAACTTCGACAGCCAATGCCCTGGGTGCGACGACGGTAAGGGCGGTTTCATCGACTGCCCTTGTCAGGGTTCCTGCGGCGTGGCCGTTGAGGGCGTTTGCGATCTGCTGTGCACGGACGACGCCGACTGCGCCTCTATCTTCGGTGCCGGCGCGACGTGCGGTCGTATGGAACCGGGCGAGTGCGACCTCAGACTCTGGTACGACCCAACGGACGCATCGACCATCCCGGTGATCGGCGCGGGCGCCGACGCGGGCGCTTATACGATGTCCATTGCCCGTACCGATCCCAACGCAGTGACCGACTCACACTCGGCGGGCGGGTTCACGTGCTACGTAACGAGACACGAGCCCGACGATACGATGGCGCAGGCGGACTTGATCGGGCCGATCAACAACAACGGTAACCCCGGTCCCATCGTCGGCGCTATCGGCGACGGTCCGTTCTCGCGCTTGGGACAAGACATCGACATCTACCGCATTGAGCTCGACGGCGACCCACTCCTGCAGACGACGAACACACAGAGCATCAGCGTCTCAGTGAGCGGCATTACCGGAGGCGGCTACCAGACGGTGCTCGACCTCTCCTTGGCGCTGTACAACTCGGACGGAGAATTGATCGCGACGGGCGACCAAGCGTCGAGGCAGGGTGGTTTTGATCAGACCCGGCCCCAGCTCGGTGCGAACGTGTGTGGGTCGGCTTCACCGTTCCCAGAACCCGGCGAGGAAGGGTGTCAGAACCGCTCAACTGTTCCCGGACTCTACTACCTGGCTATCTTCGGTACGGATCGTGCGGCGTGGGATGAGGACGGCGATGCGCTGCGGACGCCGCCGCCGCCGAGTTTGCTGAACTTCCCCCATGGACCAGACGTGGCGGCCACACAGAACTCGGACCTGCGTCCGGTGGTGGGCGGTCGTGTGAACCTTCCCGGCCCAGCGCTCGATGGGCGTGAGGCACCAAGTCCGAACACATTCCCGAACGGCGAGTTCATCGACCTAGGCGGCAACACTGGTGGCGATCCTGGCGATCCCAGGTTGCAGTGCTACCGCATCGCGATCAGCACGTGTCCCAACGGTTCTCCGTTCTGCGCGGGCCAGCCCCTGCCGCAGACGGGCCAGAGCGATGTCGACGAGCAGGCCGGTGCCAACGGCAACGATTCGATTCCAAACGCTTCGTCGACAGTCGCAGCAGCTGATCGGCTCAGCAACATTGACTCGCAGAGCGGCAATTCGATGAACCAGGTGCGGGTGCTCGGCAACGGTCACTTCGGGGGATTCCAAGGTGATGTCGATTTCTACGAGGTAAGTGCGAGCCCAGGCGACATCGTCTCGCTCAACATTGCGGACAACGTGCAGCCGCCGGGCAATAGCAACAACATCACGCGATCACACGTGGCGCTTTATGACGCCGACGGCTTCATCTTTGCAGACCATGCATACTCGCTGGAGCGCTACGACCCCAACGTCTTCATCACAGATCAGACGTCCGATGAGCTCGCCGCCAACGTCACCGGCGTCGTGCCGACGCAGACGGGTGCCGGCAATTCGATCTCCACGGTGTACGCGATGGTTGGAATCGACAACGGAAACCTGGAAATAAGCGAGAACACACCGTTCGACGCAGCCTTTGCGGGCACCACGTTGTCACGGCGGTTCGAGACTAATACCCTGAGGGCGCGACCGTACGACGTGGGCATCGCGGTACTGTCGCCGCTGAGCGCAAGCGTGCAGGAACGCGTATTCGTCATCGCACGCCGCGGCTTGGACGGGCAGCACACCGAGCCGTTCGTGGACAATCCGCCGGACGCAGACCGCGCGAGCTACCCGCCGATCCTGGAGTTGGACCCGAACAGCGGTTCGGTCATCGGCGTTCTCGAACCCTCGAGCAGCTTCTATGCGGTTTTCCGTCGAACTTCGATTGCGTGTGGGCTGCCCGACGGGTGTCCTCCGGCGGTTTCCGCCAAGCCTGCCATCGCCTATGACGGTAGTCATATTTTCCTGACCGTCGAGAAGTGTGTGGACACCAACTGCGCGACGCTCACACACCCGTTCTTCAAGCTCGATCCGACCTTGCCTTCGGATGCTCCCGGATTCGTTCTTCCCATCACCGGCAACATCGCCGACCTTAACGGCAATGCGGTGATCACCGGAATGGTCGAGATCAACGGATACCTCTACGCTCTGGATTCCCACAGCGAAGCGGTGCCAGGCGAGGACGATCTCGTGATCAACGTACTTCGGTTCTGGGACAAGGACGTCGTTCCGAACGCGACCGTAGGCGGCACGTCGAGCGACTTGGTCCTATTGAGCGGAACAGACATCGATGAGACCGATTTTGACGATGTCGACGGCGACATCGGAACGGACGGAACCAACCTCTTTGTCGGCTGCTCGCTCATGGGAGAAAGCGTTGGCGTGTGCGAGTTCGGAATCGACCTCGCCCCGGACGGCCAGAGCGTCGCTCTGACATTCCTCGGCACGCGTGAGGATCCGATCACCAACGACGAGCTGATTCCCGGACCGCGTCTCGGCGGCATCGACTTCCTCAGCAGCGGCAACATGATGGTGTCGGATTCCAACGGAACGATCATCGAGTACATGAACGCATCCGGCGATGTCGAAGTCGTTGAGCTGCCGCGTGAGTTCCTCATCGAGCGGATCACGGCCCGCATGCCGGCGCCGTAGCTCGTTTCCATCTGAACCCTTGCGGGCGATTCGTTGGCACCTTTCAGGTGCCGCGAGTCGCCCGTTTTTTTTTGCGCCCTTCGCTTCGAAACTACTGAGTGGGCTTGCGTGGGCTACGCGTGCGAAGCGCTTTCAGCGCGGTGGCCAGAACGGGATCGTGCTTCGAGAAGTCGACGCCGATCGACGGTACGTCGAGATCCGGAGCGATTCCCTTACCTTCGAATGTCGTTCCGTCAGGCCTCATCGCCCGCCACGACGGGATGTGTGCGATGACACCGTTGGGCAGATAGGCCGGCTTCGGATTGCCTGAGCTGCCGAAAGACGGCGATCCGATGAGTGTCACGTCGTGTCCCTGTCGCATCATCAGCAGGAATGCTTCGCAACTGCTCATGTTGGCCGGACCCATCAGCACCGCCACGGGTCCGTTGTAACGCTTGGGCAGAGCGTTGGGCTCGACGGTGCGGTCGCGCACGGGTGTGAAGTCGTCGGGCATGGGTCCGCGGCGGTATGCGTGCTTCGCGTAGACGCGCGGCCCGTCGACAAACCACGCAGCCACCAATTTGGCCAGCGGCTCACTTCCGCCGGAATTGGGGCGGACGTCGATGATGACGGCCCGTGCGGCGGTCGTCGTCTTGAGGTGCCGGGTAACCCATTCGATCTCATCTCGGGCTCCGGCGGCGAAGCTCCCAATCAAGATGTACTCGATGCCGTCTTCGGTCTTCCCGGTCGCGATGTTGGGGCTGCGTCCCAGCAATCCCGGCATCGCCGAGGCCACCCCCTTGGGGTTCCAGTTGGGCAATACGCGCCTGGTCGCGGTGGGGAACTTCTCGCCGTCCATTTCCAAAACCAGATGCAGATCGTTGGCAGCCGACAGCATGGTGGCTGCACGCTGTGTCCACTCCCGCAAGTCTGCGGCGCTGACGGTTTCACCGCGATGCTCGGCGAACAACTTCTCCCAATCCAGCGCGCGTAGCTCAAGGTACGAGTAGCGATTGCGCATGGCTTCACAGAGGACATCGTAGGATTCGATGTTGATTTTGCGTTGCTCTTTTGGCGTCCTTTGGATCGCGGCCATCCCAGCCGTCTTGAAGTGGCAACGCATCGGTGCCGCGGGCACGAGCCAAACGCTGCGGAAGTTCTTGAACTTGGCGTTGTTGATGCTGAACTCGTACTCCCAGTTGGGTTTGAGTTTGACGGGCAGAGCGCACTCGAAAGCATCGACCCACCGTGCCGTGTCCGTCGGTGAAGGAAAATGCGGTCCGCCGCCGACGAAGGAGTAGCCGTCCCGACTCATGGGCATGTCGAACTTCACATGGATTTCGGTGAGTCCCGGGTCGACACCTTCCGCGCCAACTGCCGGTGTCACGGAGATGACGCGCGGGATGCGTCGCTGATCTTCGTCAGACGCTTGGGCGGCGAGGTCGAGGGGCGTCGACATAAGCATCAAGAGCGTGAGACTTCCAACGCGATTACGAAACGTGGTCGAGACACGGGTGATTCGCATGTGATTCCTCGAATAGACGACATTGCCCGCAGGCGCGGCTGGGATTCTCCGGTCCTACGTACGTGCAAGACGCCTCACAGCATACGCTGACGCGCCACGGAGAGAAACAGATCGTCGTCGCGGTGGGCTAGCGATGCCCGGCGCGTGGCGGCAGCGGGACCGGGCATTCGAGGGTCACACGGTGCTCGTTCCTCTTCTCGTTCCAAACAGAGGACACTTCTTTGCAGCCGACGATACGCCCGTGGAAACGCAGCACGCCGTCGCGTCGATTAGCGGGTCTGCTTGCGACCCCGGCGGCGGCGTTGCGAAATGCGTCGAGCCGGGCTGCACG
>JAJDDU010000332.1 GCA_029260155.1 Phycisphaerae bacterium
CCTCTTCGATTATCTTGATCCACTTCCGGAGTTTTCCTCCGCCGCGTTTCCAAAACCGCCGGCAATTATCCAGGTATTCAATCACAGCCTTCCGTCGTCCTCTCTTGAGGAGTTCTTGAGCAAGGAGAACATTCGGACCAGCGTAGTCTAACTCCGGTGAACCAGGAGTCTTGCCAGCCTTTAGTAAGTACTCTTCGGCCCGCTCGACCTCACCCTTCGTCAACGCCACAAGCCCAAGAACTAGATTGCCATGATGCACTGCGACCCCGTGATCGAGCGTCGCGGGACGGTGTACCGCGGCTTCGAGCAGGTTTTCTCCATATCGCTGCGCTTTCGTGAGGTCTCCGGCCAGATAAGCTGCTCTCGCAAGGTCGGGAAGAATACGCAAACGCTCCGTCGCCGTGAGCTGCGCGAACGCCGCCTCGAACTTAGACATCGCTACTTGAGCTATGTCGCTCTTTATGCCACCGAAGAGACCGATTGCCTTCGACAGGTGAAGGCGCCCAAGATCCTCCAATGCGTGCGTATAAGTGGGATCCGATTCGACCGCTCGTTCAAGGAGTTCGCTTGCGACGACTGGGTTGAAGATCCGAAAGAAATGCGCGGCGTTGTGCAATACGACAGGCTTAGCTGTTTCCTTTGAAACATGCTCCAACCACAGCCCCTTGGCCTCTGCGTGTGCATCTGGGGCCTTCACTGCGTAGAACCCAGCGTAAGAGTAGCCTGCAATCTCCAAATCCGGACGGTTGCGTATTATCCACATCGCGTGAAGACGATGCTGACTCATATCGTAGTTTGAACCGCGCCTCTTAAACCAGTGATAGACGAGAAGTCTTGTCCTAACCGAAAGGTCGTCAGGGCTTCGATCCAATTCTGCAGTCGCTTTCTGTGCTTGTTCCGGTGTAAATGCCCGCCCTTCGCGGATCAAAGCGTTTACATCAGAAGCACCCAGGGCGAGGCATGCCTGACCCGCGAGGCCAGAGCAGCACCAGATCACAAACAGGAATCCGTTGCGCCGCAGAGGACCGAAGGATTTCCTGCTCAGGGCTGTCGTAGCCTCGCGAAGGAGGCATGAGTATGATCCTAGATACCGCGTCGCGATCATTTCAACTGACGTCATTTCAAGTGCCTTATGGTTGTCAGTGTATTTCCCACGCTTGGCGAAAGTGTACTGCTTTGGCGTGAATAGGACAATCTGTCCATTCTGTTAAGCAGCTTCCCGTCGCACGGGCGACAGGGCGATTGGTAGTCATGCATGCTTCCGGCGGGCGTGCTCGGTCTCCGGCCGGGAACTGACAGGGGCTGCCCCTTCCGTCCCGTCGCCTTGACGCCACTGGGATCGGTGACGCCGAGGCGCCGAGTGGCATGACCACGCTTGCGCGGACATGAGTCCAGCCACAAGAGAAACGCCTCTTGACGACGGGCGGCATCTTCAGGGATAACGGGGGCAGACGCTTGCTAAGCGTGCGATCAAAGGCGGCGATAGGGCGGTCAATCGAGGGACGGTTTCATGCAACTCTGGGCCATCATGGTCGATTCCTTTCGGGACGCGAAGGACCGGAAGATATTCTGGATCATGATTCTCATCAGCTGCGCCATCGCAGCTGCGATGGCTTGCATCAGCTTCAGCAACAAGGGCGTGGACGTCCTCTTCGGAACGTGGACCTTCGAGACAACCGAATGGTCCATGGGCAACGACGAATTGCGCGCCAACGTCGTTGCGATCGTTATCGAGCTCATCGCGGACAATTACCTGGGCTGGATCGGGATACTCGTCGCGCTCGTTGCGACGGCGTCGACGTTTCCGTCGCTCACCGAATCGGGAAACATCGAAATCGTAGCTTCGAAGCCGATGGCACGGTGGCAACTCTTCCTCGGTCGATACCTCGGAGCCATGGTGTTCATCCTCTTGCAAGCCATTGTGTTCATCGGGCTGACGTTCCTGGTGATGGGGCTGCGCTGGGACTGTTGGACCTGGGGCTACCTCTGGCTGATACCGTTGATGGTGTTGCTGTTCAGCTATCTGTTCGCCTTCAGTGCGTTCTTCGGGGTTTGGACGCGGCGTAGCATGACGTCGTTGATGCTGACCATCGTGGCGTGGTTTTCGATCTTCGCCGTTCAAACGACGCACGGCCTACTGTTGAACAGCCCGCAGGCGGACAAGACCGGATCGTGGACCAAAATCTCCACCGCGGTGCAGTGGTTCATCCCCAAGACGCAAGACATCCCCACCATCGCGAGCAAACTCGTCGGCGATAGGCGCGTGGTCGACGTTATCGACTTTGAAAGCGCCGGCATGACCGACCACGACCGCGGACAGATCCGCCACGCCGCCCAAAGCGATCGCGAGTGGGTGGCCAAGTTGAGCCCCGCTGAGTCCATCGGATCGTCCCTTGCCGTCGAGCTTGCGGTGATCTTGCTCGGGATGTGGCATTTCAATCGCCGTGATTTTTAGCCCGTGTTCGACCCGCGCATCACCTATGTGATCACCGATCTTCACACGGGCGGCGTGCCGCTACACCTCCTGAGGCTTGCCACCGGCGTGCGCGAACGCGGCTTCAACCCCAGTGTCGTGAGCTTGGCACCCGGCGGCGCCGTCGCGGATCAGCTGCGCATCCAGGGTATCCCGACCTGTTCCTGCAACGCCGCCGCCGCGCGCGATCTTCCCGCCATCTGGCGATTGGCGCGACACCTGCGCAGTTTGCAGCCCGACATCGTGCATTCGCTTCTCTTTCACGCCAACGTCGCATCGCGCCTTGCGATTCGCCTCGCCGGTATCGCCCCCGACAGGCTGATTTGCGAGATCCAAACCGTGGAGGTCGAACGACGCTGGCATCTCCTTGTCGGCGGATTGACCCATTCGCTGGGCCGCTGCGTTGTAGGGAACTCTCCTTCGGTCGTGGAGCATCTGCAGCGCAGAGCGCACATGTCACCGGACAGGCTGCGGTGCATTCCGGGCGGCGTCGACGTCGATCGCATCGCAGATGCGCCGCCCGCGAATCGCGAAGAACTGGGGATTCCGCAATCAAAGCGCGTCGTGCTGTGGATCGGCCGACTCGATCCCGTGAAGGGGCTCGATGGTCTAGTAGACGCCTTCACCACCGTTGTCGAAGCGTGCGACGCAACACTCCTGCTCGCCGGCGAAGGCGCCTACGAAGCCGCAGTACGCCGACGGATCGAACACAACAAACTCAAGGAACATGTGCACTTGCTCGGGCGGCGGTCCGACGTCGCCAGCCTGCTCAAGCTGGCCGATGTGTTTGTTCTTCCGTCGCGCACGGAGGGAATGCCAAACGCAATTCTCGAAGCTATGGCGGCGCGCTGTCCGGTGGTCACGACCGACGTTCCGGGGTGTCACGACCTTGTCACTCACGAGCGCACCGGCCTGCTCGTAGAATATGGAAACACCCACGATCTGTCGGCTGGAATCCTCCGTTTGCTCGGCGATCATCCGCTCGTGGCGCGCCTCACGAACGACGCCGACCGTCACGTCCGCGACCATTTTACGCTCGACCGTTGCGTGGATCGTTACGTCGCCATGTACCGCGAATCGCTGGCCTAAGTGCCACAGTGTGACACTTCATGGTTCGCGGCGACGGCTCCCCATGTCACACGCATGTTTGGCAAATGAGCGGGTGTTAGTTGCAACAAGGGCCGAGCGAATCGCCGGCAAAACCGACACGCCCACCACCCGTCGTTGGTGTTCGGAAGCGGAACACAAGCCCTGGGTCGAACGCCCCATTCCCCGATTTATGAACGAATTCCCGAGATTATGTTTGCAAGTGGGCGATAGTGGGTTAGTATCCCACGATCTGAAGCGTCGTGTTGCTTGAGATCGGTTGAGACGGGCTTGGTGGGCGGAAACGATGATCTTCACGGATGCATTTGAACGGAGCATCGACGAGAAGAACCGCTTGCAGATCCCCGCGCCGTATCGCAACGCGTTGGATCCGGATCGGCAGGGGGCTGCGTTGTTCGTGGTTCCCGGCGAGCGGGACAACACGCTTTCGCTCTACCCGGAGAAGTACTTCGAGGAGAAGGTCGCTTCGATGGGGACGGACGAGGTGGCCGGCAGCGACGCGCTCGATTTCGAGCAGATGTTCTTCTCGGTGGCGAGTCGGGTCGAGATGGACAAGCAAGGCCGACTCGTGCTGCCGGAGCGGCAACTAGCGATGACGGATTTGGGGAAAGACATCTACGTCACGGGAGCGCATTACCGGTTGGACGTGTGGAAGAAAGACGACTACGAGGCATTCCTGCGGGAGATCGCTTCTCGCAGGGGCAAGCTGACTTATTTTCTGCGGTCGCCAGGCCGGGGTGGCGCGACGGATCGCGCTGCGGAGGCTGGCACGTAAGACTGTGGGCAATCGTGGGATGGTTGTGGCATGGATGCTGCCGCCTCCCGCACCTTGTTTGTGACGTGATTGAGGAAGTTAATGGAATTGAGTTTGCACCGCTCGCGACGCTGAGACGAAAGGATTCGTCGGTCCGCGGGATTACGGAATCGGGTGGAAAGACTTGTTGGATGATGGAATCACAACATCGACGCTCAAGTGCCCCGCTTGCGGGGTCAGTGTCGCGGGACTTGATCGGTCGGCCAATCGTGGACGTGGCGCGCGTTCCGGGGTTGGCAACAAGACGGATCAGCGGGGTCGTTCCCGTGCTCGCGACGCAATTGTGTCTGTGTGCATGCCGTCGTCAGGGTCTTTGCGTATGTGGTACACCTTTGATTCCGCCGGGGCAGAGTCGTCGCCATGGAAGGTTGGCGCAAACCCCCGGTCGGTGCTTGGTTGGAAGTCGTGTCGGATTACGATGAACGACACATTCCAGTTCTTCGCGAGCATGTGCTAGAGCTACTGGCGCCGGTTGCGGGGGATGTTGTTCTGGATCTGACGGTGGGTCTGGGCGGACACGCCCGAATGCTCGCGGAGGCGATTGGATCTGAGGGCGTGATGATCGGTTTGGATGTCGATGCTGGCAACCTGGCCACGGCCCGACAGCGGCTCGGTGACGCGCCGTGCAGGGTCGTTCTCGAACGAGAAAACTTCACCCAATTCGACGACGTACTGAGTACCCACGACGTTGATCGCGTCGACGTGCTGCTGGCTGACCTTGGCGTGAGTTCTTTGCAGCTGGACGACGCGGAGCGCGGGTTCTCGTTTCGGCGCGAAGGCCCGCTGGACATGCGGTTGGACCCCGATTCCGAGAAGAAGGCCGTCGATCTGGTGAACGCGATGCGTGAGGACGCGCTGTCGGATCTGATTTACTTCAACTCTCAAGAACGATTCAGCCGGCGCATCGCGAAGCGCATCTGCCAAGTACGCCGCGAAGGGCGCATCACGACGACGACGCAGTTGGCTGAGGTGGTGTGCAGTGCGCTCGGCGTTCGGGCGGATTCGCACAAAAGCAAAACGCATCCGGCGACCCGCGTTTTTCAGGCGTTTCGGATCGCCGTGAACGATGAGCTCGGCGCGCTGGAGACGATGCTGAAGAAGGCGCCGGACTATCTGAACCCGGGTGGGCGCATCGGTGTCATTGCGTTTCACAGCCTTGAGGATGGGTTGGTGAAGCGCGACTTCCGGCAACGCAGGAACGACGGTGTCTATGACGTCGTGACCAAGCGTCCGGTGATCGCCGGTCCGGAAGAACGAGAAATAAACCGTCGGTCGCGCAGCGCGAAACTGCGTGTGGCCCGGCGGTGCGACGAGGAGGGGAAATAGAAGCACTGAGCAACCCGGGGGAGTGCGGCCCCTGGGCGATAGGAGATGGCTGCGAAAGGGAACGTTGACGATGGCGGTTGAAACGAAGATCGGGCTGGTCGTGGGGCTGGGGTTCATCGTGTGTTTCGGAGTGATTCTGCAACACCGAGGTAGCGGCGATCGATTGAGTACCGATGTCGCGCTCGAACTCCTGAACCGCCACCGCGAGCCCGTCGCCGAGAGTCAACCACCTCGAACCGAGAACGTCACACGGAGCACCCCGGGAGACGGGCGTACCATTTCTGCTCTTCCCAATCGCAACGCACCTGTCCAAACGCCGCGAAACAAAGTGAGGAACAGTCGCCCGCCGGCTGCGCGACGCGGTTCCGGCGCCATCCGACCCGGCACGCGGTCGGCCAATGCTCAAGCGACGCGACCAAACGCAGTGCAAAACAAGCCGGGTGCAACAACGAAACCGCGCCCACGGCAGCAAGCCAAAGCGCAACCAATAGTGTCGCCGCCGAAGAGTCCGGCGTACGAGGCGCTGTTCGGCGCGGATGCCACGGCGCGTGAAACAAAGCCACCGAAGGAAGAACACAAGCCGCAAATCCAGAAGAGCACGAAGCCACCGGTTCGGCGCGCTCCGGCGCGCAGGGCGAAACCGGCAGCGAAAGAGGATCGCACATACGTTGTCAAGCCGGGTGATTCGCTGTGGGGCATTGCGGAGCGAGAGTACGGGCGGCAATCGCGCGAGCTCGTTGATGCGTTGTATGCAGCCAACCGGGGACAGATGAGTTCCCCCGGCGCCCTGAAGGTCGGCATGCGTTTGAGTTTGCCGCCTGCGGGCAAGGCGAACGCAAACGCAAAAACGGATCGTGAGTTGGCCGTGCACCGAGCGTCGGCGGCAACCCCGGTGCGTTTCTATCAGGTGCAGAAGGGTGACCGCTACACGACGATCGCCGAGCGATTCCTCGGCGAAAAGGCGCGTTGGAAAGAACTTTACGAGCTGAACAAAGATATTTTCCCGGACGCCGGAAGGATCAGACCGGGCGTGCGGATTCGTCTGCCGGCCACGGTGCTTGCGGACGCACGTTGAGCGCTATCATGACCGTTGGCCGAGGCTTGTATCTGTTGCTGTTCCTCGCGTTTCTCGCCGTTGGCGTGATTGAAATGCGCGCCGAGCAGGTACGCGTGGCTGCTGGTATCGAAGGGATGCAACAGCGTCGTGTGGAACTTCGCCGGGAGGCGTGGACGTTGCAAATGGAAATCAGCCAACTGCGAACACCGCAAGAAATCAGGCAATGCGTCGCGCACTGGGCGTTGGCGTTGGATGGTCCCCGACCGCCGAGCGAATCGGTCGAGGCAGTTGAAATGTTGGCTGCAAGATAAGAGGAGTCGTGGCGAGTGGAAGCGCGGTACGCCGGCCAGGGTCGCGGAATGACAATTGTTGGCGGGACGATCCTGGTCGGCCTCTGTTTCTTCTTCGCATTTCTCGTTAATCGTCTGGTAGAGATCAACACGGATTTGTCGCCGACGCTGCACGCGCGCGTCGTATCGCAACGGACGGGGCAGACCGTGGTTCCCGCGCGGCGGGGGAGCATACTCGACACAGCCGGGCGGATCGTGAGCGGCACGCGACAGCGTCCGAGCGTTTTCGCGGATCCATCGATGATCAAAGACGTCGTCGCGACGGCGCGGCGACTTGGCGACGCGCTGCACCTGCCCGCCGGTCAAATCGAGCAGACGTTACGCCAAAACAAGTCCAAGCGCTTCTGCTGGCTGGCCCGAAAGACTGATGCAAGCGTGGTCGAGGCGGTGCAGGCGCTCAAGATCGCGGGCATCGGCATGCGCGACGAATCGCAACGTCACTATCCGATGGGTGCGTTGTTCGGTCCGACCCTGGGAATCGTGGGTGTTGATGGGAACGGTCTCGAAGGGTTGGAACTGCTTTACGACAGACACCTCAGCGGCCTCGATGGTCGTCACGCGGCCATCTACAACGGTCGAAAACGAAATCGCAAGCCGATCTGGCGACAGGGCGGTGGGTGCGCGTTACCGGTCGACGGCGGACACATCGTTCTGACGTTGGATTCCGTGATTCAAGAGATCGCCGCCCGTCATTTGCGTCGCGCGGTCGATGAGTTCGACGCGGAGGGAGGCGTTGCCCTGGTGATGGAACCGGCGACGGGTGCGTTGCTCGCAGTCTCACAAGTCCCGACGTTCGATCCCGGAGCGTATCAGGAGACGGCCCGTGTCGACAGGCGAAACCGCGCGGTGTGCGACGTGTTCGAGCCGGGCAGCACGTTCAAACCCTACATTGCGAGCGGTGCGCTGTGGTCCGGCGCGGTGGATCCCGATGAGGAGATTTTCTGTCACAACGGCCTGCACTATTTCGGTAGGCGGCGGATGCGCGACACCACACCGCGCGGCAATCTTACCTTCGCCGGGATCGTCGCAAAGAGCAGCAACATAGGCATGGGCATCATCGGCGAGCGCATGGGAAACGAAGCCATCCACCGTATCGTTCGGGCGTTCGGATTCGGGACGCCGACAGGCGTGGGATTTCCAGGGGAAGCGACCGGGCTGGTTCGACCGCTCAAGAAGTGGAACGCATACTCGACGACGTCAGTGCCCATCGGCCAGGAGATCGCCGTCACTCCGATTCAGTTGATTACCGCGTTCTCCGCCATCGTGAACGGCGGCACGCTGCACAGGCCGCATCTGGTGAAGGCGTTGCTTGATGCCGACGGTCAGACTGTTCGATCGTTTGACACGCCGGAGGTCGTGCGACGCGCGTTGCCAACAGAGATCGCGCATTACATGACGCGAGAGATTCTGGTGGCCGTGGTGAAAGAGGGTGGAGGCAAACCCGCAGCGCTCGCGGATTGGCAGATGGCCGGCAAGACCGGCACTGCCCAGGTGGCCTACGCGGACGGAGGCGGGTACGAGCCGGGCGCCTACGACGGTTCATTCATCGGGGCTG